>JBFXEK010000023.1:0-9876 GCA_050180155.1 Thiomonas sp.
CAAAAACGGCGAAACTGTCATCACTCACGCGAAACAACGTGAAACATCGGAACGCGGCAAGTCATTGAAATACAACAACTTGAGAAACGCGTGGAAATGTGAGGAAACGTCAACTATACAGACTCCGTCTCCGCCATATATAGAGCCTAAGTGCTTGATTCACTTAGGCTTTTCATGTGCGCATGGCACGGGCGCACTCTTGTGGGTGCAAGTCACCGTAAGTTGATGACGGCGAACGAAGCGTAGCGCAACCGCACGAGGGTAAGCGGTGCTCTATCCCTTCGTGCTGGAGCAGCCGCTTGGCTATCTTGCGCCGAGGAGTCCGAACCTGGAAGACAGATCGGCGGGAGCCGGGAACCAGGTCGTATGCCTGCATCCGTGCGCCTGACGATTGCCCATGTCTTTGCCGGCTGTCATCGAGTCCGCCGTTGCATTCCGGCGAAAGACGAGTCAGCGACGAAACGCGGCGTTGTGGCAGCAAACGTAGAGGGCTGAATATGGGCTGGCTCGCGGCTTTGTATCTTCAAGCTCAGATCGAAGACTCGGTAGGCGCTCAGACGCCGCGGCGCGCGCGCATGGCCTGGCCGATGGTGCGCAGTTGTGCCTCGTCGAGCAAACGTGAGGCCATCGGCAGGAATTCGCCCTCTTCGAACGCAATGTGACGCTGGTTGCGTGCGGCGAAACTGGTCACGTCGGCCGCGTCCAGCGCGGTTGCTTCGCCGGCAAGCACCGCGGCGAGTTGCTGGCGCAGCCGCTGCCAGTCGGCGTCGAGTGCGCGGTGTTCCTGCGCGATGCGCGCCATCATGTCGCGCAGGCAGAACGCATCCGACCCGGCCACTGCGTCGCGCAGGGCGGGAAATACATCCTGTTCTTCGTCCTGGTGGTGATGATGGCCGGCGGTATCGAAATAGCGCAGGATTTGCGCTGCCGCCCGTTTTGCCTCGGCATCGGCACCGTGCGCGGAGAGGTGCGCCGGCAGGCGTCGTAGGGTCGCGCATTGTTTGGCGATGCGTTCGTGGCAGGCGGAGAGCAAGGCCAACGGCGCATCGAATCCGGCGGCCGACGACGCGCCGCCCAGCAAACTCTTGGGCATGTCAACTCCCGATAGGGCGGCAGGCAGTGCCGCTCAATGTGGTAACTATAATGCATCAATAGATGGCTGGATGCCGTGAGGAGTCGCGCGATGGCAAAAAATCTTGCGGTCAAACGGGTGTATGCGCCAATGGCAGCCGAGGATGGATTTCGGGTGCTGGTCGATCGCCTGTGGCCGCGTGGCCTGAGCAAAGCGTCGGCGCACATCGATCTGTGGGCGCGTGACGTCGCCCCCAGCGATGGTTTGCGCCAATGGTTTGGCCACGAGCCGTCCAAATGGGACGAGTTCCGCCAGCGTTACGCGCAGGAACTGCAACAGCCCGACAAGGCTGCCGCGCTGGCCGCGCTGCGGCAGGCGCTTGCCGCCCAGCAGCGCGCCACATTGCTGTTTGCCGCGCACGACGAGGCGCACAACAACGCCGTGGCGCTGCTGCCGCATTTGCGTGCCGGGTGACAGTGAATGCGCGTTTGGAAATCGTTGCTCCTGCGGCCTTCCGTCTCGATCTGACCGTCTGGGCCTTACGCCGCTCGCCGACCAACCGTATCGACGCCTGGGACGGTGTGCGCTGGGGGCGATGCTTGACCGTCTGCGCAGAACCGGTGCCGGTCGTGGTGGAGCAAATCGGCTCGGCGCAGGCGCCGAGGCTGGTCGTCCATTGCCCGGTGCAGCTGGCTGCTGAGGCTGCACCATGCGCGCAGATCGTCGGGCAGGTGCGGGAGATACTCGGGCTGGATACGGCCGTGGAGGCGTTCGAGCGCATGGCCGCTGGCGATGCCCAGCTGGCGCCGCTGGCCGCGCGGTTCCGCGGTTTTCGCCCGCCGCGCCTGCCCAGCGTGTTCGAGGCGCTGGCCAACGCAGTGGCCTGTCAGCAGGTCAGCCTGGCCAGCGGTCTGGCCCTGCTCGGCAAAACCGCAGCCTGCCTCGCCGCGCACGCAAGCAAGGCTACGCCGCCGCCGTTTCCCACCCCAGCGGCCGTGCTCGGCGCTGGTGCGCAGACCTTGCGCGAGCTCGGCTGGAGCCAGCGCAAGGCGGATTACTTGCTGGGATGCGCGCAGGCAGTGCAAAGCGGCGCGCTCGACGCGGCGGCGTTGGCCGCTGCCGACGATGCGCAAGCGGTTGCGTTGCTCAGTCGCTTGCGTGGCATCAAGCGCTGGAGCGCGCAATATGTGGCGCTGCGCGGCCTAGGGCGCCTGGCCGTGCTGCCGGTGGACGATGTCGGCGCGCACAAACATCTAGCGTTGTGGCTCGGTCGGCCGCGGCTGGATGCCGCGGCGATGCAGACTTTGACGCAGCGCTGGCAGCCATACGCCGGGATGGTGTATTTTTTGTTGTTGCTCAAACGGTTGGATGACCAGGGGCTGCTGGGCGCGAAAGACTCGACCCTGCCCCGCACCATGCCCACCTTGCCATGACGCACAAATCCATTGCCATATTGCTCGACGAACATCAGGCCATGTTGCACACCATGCGCACCATGCGGCTGGCGCTGCTGGACGGGCGGATGGCCGCCGCCAGGCAAGCGCTCGATGAGCTGACCGCGTTGCATGCGGCGCACATCGCGGTGGAAGAGAGCGGCTGGATCGACCGGCTGGACCGCAGCGCGCGCTGGCAGCCCAAGGTGTATCTAGCCGAGCATGCCAAACTCAGCGACATGATTGCGCATTGGCGCCAGCGCCTGCACGAACTGCCTGCCGGCGCGGTGAGTGCGGCTGAGCGCTTGGACCTGCTCGACGCCACGCTGCCGCTGCAGCACCTGCTCGAACACCATTTCGAGCGGGAGGAAAAGGGCCTGTTCACCGAAGTGGCTGGTTGAACGCGCCAGGGCGGCAGGCGAGCGTCGGGGATCGCCAGCGGCGGCGGCTCACCCCGTATTCGAATACCCGCGCAGCCGCGCGCTCAGCCAGCCGAACCGCACGCGCTCCTGTTCCAGTCGCAGTCTGGGTTGCAGCCGGTCAAAGCGCAGGTCGTCGTAGACCGCGGCTTCTTCTGTCGTCAGTCGTGGCAGGTCGTGATGGGTCGGCTGGGTTTCCTCGGCCCAGTGCAGGCGGTGGGCCAGCAGCGTTTGCCGGTCCATGAGCAGGGATACGGTGTGCGGGAAGTGGCTGCGCAGTCGATCGAGGATGGCAAAACCGTGGGTGTCGATGTCGCCCCAGTAATGCAGCGCGCAATGATGCAGCCAAGCAGCGCGCGCCAGCGCCTCCCAGCCGTAGCCGGCGCCGAACACGACCAAGGCGCCAGTCACCGGCGGAAAGGCGAGAAAGTTGATCTCGTTCTCGGTGATGAACACGTGCCGGGCAGGCAGGTCCAGCGCGGCAAAGCTGGCAGTGTCCAGGGAGATGTCGGGCAGGCCGTTGCAGCCCGGCAGGCTGGGCAGAGCTGGGTCGAGCAGGCGAAAGCGAATCCGTGGCGGTTTGTCGACAAAGCCGAAGCGGCGTGTGAACTGGGCAAGGCCGGTAGCCCGCTGGTCGATGGCCTGCGGCGGCAGCGCCAGATCGAACAACTCGGTGAGGACGCCGCGATGGGCTTCGATGAACTTGCTGTCCACCCCTGGCACATCGACTTGGCGCAGGTACACGCCCGGTCGGGGATGCGCCTGCAGCCAGGCGACGACGGCCAGCAGGCGCTCCCAGCGGTCAGCCAAATCCAGGGCCTGCAGCGGCCGTTTCGACAGCCAGGCCAACAGCGCAGGCTGCACGCTTGCCGTGTGCTGCCATAGCGCCTGGAATCGCCGTGCCTGCCGCGCTTTGCCGATGAACGCCAGGGCATCATCGAGCGTGTCGAGCCAGACGGCCGCCGGCAGCCGCTGCAGACCCTGCACGCGGTGATTCCACTGCCGCCATTCGATGCGAACCTGCGGGGTCTGGGCGATGGCGCGGGCCCAGTCACCCACCGCCTCGAATCGGTCGGACAAGTCCGCTGCCGTGGGGGTTTTGAGGTTCAGGCGCAAAGGCCATGGGACGGCGTGCGAAACCGCTGCTCGCAACAAGTCGCCGCGCTCCCACAAACGTTGGAGCTGGTCGTGCAGGCCGTCAGGAGTGGTCCAGGTCACGGTGCTGCGCCGGCCTGTAAGGCGGGGTCGCCGGCAGCCGCCGCGGCTTTTTGCTCTTGGTATTCCTCGATCGACAGGCAGCGCAGCCGCGAGTCGCGTCCGCCCTCGTTGTGCACAAAGCCGACACTGGCGACAAACGGTTCGATGACGTGAATTTTCTGCAGCGGCGTGACGATCAGCAGTTGCAGATTGAGCTGCTGGAACAGACGCAACCCGTACTGCGCCGACTCGTCCGATCCACGCCCGAAGGCTTCGTCGATGACCACGAAGCGGAACGACCGTGAGCGCACCGCGCCCCATTCCAGGCCAAACTGGTAGGCCAGGCTGGCGGCGAGGACGGTGTAGGCGAGCTTTTCTTTTTGTCCACCGGACTTGCCGCCCGAGTCCGAGTAGTGCTCGAACTCGGTTTCATCGGCGCGCCAGCGTTCGCTGGCGGCGAACAAAAACCAGTTGCGCACATCGCAGACTTTGGCGGTCCAGCGCCGATCGCCGTCCGTCAGGCCCTCGCGGCCACGGAAGCGGTCGATGATGGCCTTGACCTGGAGGAATTTGGTTTCCGAGTACTGTGCGTCATCGTCTGCGGTGAAAGCGCCCGAGGTCGCTGCGCGCAAGTCCTGCTGAAACTCGCGGATTTCCGCATCCGGGCTGGGCTGCGCCACGAGCTTGATGTAGCGTCCTGGGTTGTAATCGATGGCTTGCAGCGACTGATTGATCACCTCCACGCGCTGCCTGATCGTTTCGCGCTCGCGGGCTAACTGGGCGTTGAAGTTGGCGATTTCGTTGATGGTGTTGACATTGAGCAATTCCTTGAAGCGCGCCTCGAAGCGCGGCAGATCGTCGTTTTTCAGGGCGCTGAGTAGCCGCTCATACTCCGGTAAGCCCGCAAGAGACGCATCCATCTCGACCGTCTCGGCCTTGAATTCCTCCTTGAAGCCGCGCATGGCGCCGACGATGCGCTCGGTCAGTCGGGCCAGGCGCCTGTCTTCGGTGTCGATGCGCTGCTGCAGCCAGTGCCGCAACTCCTGTTCGCGGTTGTCGCAGGATTCCACCGAGAGTTGATGCACGCCCAGCGCCTGCATGCGCCAGCCGTCCAGGCGCTCGATCTGCGCGGCAGACAGCGGTGCGTCGTTCCACACGCTGCGGGTCTGATCGCGCAGGGCCTGTGCGACCTCGTGTTTGTTGCGCAACTCGCCCTGCCGGCCCAAAGCGTCGCGCCACTGGTTGTCGAGCTCATCGAGCCGTTGCTGCGCCGATTGCATCTGGCGTGTCAATTCCTGCAACGTGTCTGAGGTGGCTTGCAGCCGCGCGCGCTCCTCGCTGAGCGCGGCAATCTGCCGCGCCGTGCTCATCCAGTCGATGTCGGCAAAGCGCGTGAATTCTTCCAACTTGCTCACCGCCTCCAGCCGGCCTTGCAATTCGTTGCCCGACTGTTGGATTTGGCTGATGCGTTGCCCGAGCAGGGCGAGTTTTGCTTCCAGACGGTCGCGTTGCTCGCGCAGCACGCGCAGTTTGTCGGCGTTGCTCCAACCGAGCACATACCGGCTGCGGTCATCGATGCGGCTGCGGTCGTCTTTTTCATGGCGGCCGCTCGGTTCCTTGATCTGACCGGCACGGGTGATGGCTCGCGCCTCGCGGCGAAACTGTTCCATGTTGTCGCAGCAGGCCACGTCAAACCGGATGCGCAGCTCTTGTTCGAGCCATGCGTCGTGCGGTGAATCGCGTTTGATGTCGAGTTTGCGCACCAGCGACCGTGGATGCAAGGTCGCGTCCGGCATGGTCTTGCGCGGCCGTATGTGCAGGTACACCAGCCTGCCGTTCAGGTGCTCGCGTTCTACCCAGTCTGAAACCGCACGGTAGTGCGCGTCGGGTAGCAGCAAAGACAGTCCGAAGCTGCGCAACAGCCGCTCGGCGGCGCCTTCCCAGTCGCGTTCATCCTCGCGGACTTGGATGAGCTCGCCGGCAAAAGGCAATTCGCCTTCGGCGATGGACAAGGCCGTGCACAACGCTTCGCGGATGCGGATCTGGGCAATGTCGATCTTGCTTTTGCGTCGGGCAAGGCTATCGATTTCCGCGGACAGGACGGCGTGCTCCTCGCGGCCTTTGCGGAAGGCAAAGTCCTCCTCGCGCTCGCGGTCGTCCAGATCGGCCATACGCTGGCGCAGGCTCTGGGCGAGCTGGGCAATGGCGTGCTGCCGGGCAGCGAAGCCGGTTTCGTCCTCAGGAGCCGGCACGTCGATGCGGGCGAGCAGCTCGTGGTAGCGGTCGGCCCGCTTTTGCCGTTGTGTTTTTTCCGCCTCCAATCGGCGAATCTCCGCAGCCAGCTCTTCCAGTCGGTCGCCACCGCTGTCGCGCAGCGCACGCTCCAGACAGCCGATGTCCACACGTTCGCGCTGCCGCTGCGCCTGCAGGCGCTCGATGTGCGCAGCCAGCCGTGCTGCGTCCTGAGCCAGAAGATCCAGCCGGTGTTCCAGCAGCTCGCCTTTGAGACGGGCGAAGTAAGGACGCAGCTGGTCGCGTGCCTGGCGCCAGCCCTGGATGTCCGCCGCCAGCGCCTTGTGCTGTTCACCCTCTTCGACCAGCGGAGCCAGCAGGCGCATCTGCCGCTTGGCCTTGAGCACGGCCTGATGGGCACGGTCCAGATCGTCGAAATGACGGATCAGCGCCTCGATGCGGTCGGCCACATCGAAAGGTTCGAGCATATGGCTGCGCACAAAATCGGTGAGATTGCCCACTGACTTCATCGACACGGTCTGGTGAAACAATTCCAGCGCCTGCTCGTGCTCGATGCCGAAGCGCCGGCGCAGCCAGGCGCCGTAAGGTGGAAAGCTATCGTTGAGCTCGCATCGCGCATCGCGCAGCTTCTTGCGCAGTGCGCTGATGTCGTTGCCAAAGCCGCTGAAGTCGTGGGCGATGGACAGTGCCCGCTCGGCGCCGACATACAACCGCGCGGGCTGGCCCTGCGCGTCTTTGAACCAAAAAACCTGTGCCAGCGTAACGGCTTGGTCATACCCCTCGTTGCGGAACACGCCGAGAATGACCGAGTAATGGCTCGCATCGCGCAGCGCCACGGGCTTGGCCGCGCCCGTGACCTCGTTGCGTTCGCTCTTGTAGTGCCCCAGCACGTAGGAGCGCAAGGAGCGCTCGCGCGCATCGGCTCCTGCGGCCTTGTTGTACGCCACCCGATGCGCCGGCACGAGCAAGGTGGTGAGGGCATCGACCAGCGTGGACTTGCCCGAGCCGATGTCGCCGGTGAGCAGGCCATTGCGCCCGGCAAGCTCCAAGCGCCAGACGCGCTTGTCGAACGTGCCCCAGTTGAGGACTTCCAGACGGTCCAGGCGGAACCCCACCCGGCCGTCGTCGGCGACGAAATCCAGACTCAGCGTGGCCGGCTCAGACATCGGCGTTCTCTGTCTCCTCGCCACCCGACAGCACGGTGCGATAGCCCTGTAGCCGGGCGTCGAACTCCGCTAGCCATTGTGCATCGACGAAAGCTTTGAGGATGCGCCGCACTTCGTAGTGGCTGCGCTGGGCATCGCCGCCGGCTGTCGGCTTGAGTCGGCGCAGAAAGCCCAAATCGACCACTTTGGCGAGGGTTGTGTCCACCTGGTCGATCAGTCGGGTTTCATTCGTGCCATCTGGCAGGAACACGCGCATGAGCTCGGCGATATCCTCTGGCGAGAGGATCAGCCGGGTGTCGCCTCCGCTGGCGTCGAACTCGGCCAGGCGCTTGCGCAGCAATGCCAGCATCAGGCTCACGGGGTAGGACAGCGGGCGGCGGGCGACGAGCCGCGGCAGACGCGGTGCGGTTGCAGAAATCTCCTCCGGTTCCGGTCGGCTTTTGAGGAAAGCGTAGCCTTCGGCCTCGTCCAACACCAAGTCGAGCAGCAGCACGGCAGCCTGCTCGCGTACACGCGGCTGCAGACGCAGCAGGTTCGCCCACAGGCGCTCGTCGTCTTCGCGGTAGACCACACCCTTGAGCAGCAGCACCATCAACTGCGATAACTCCGGCACCAGTGGCAGCGCGTCGGACGGCGCTCGTGCCGCATCGTCCTCTTGCCGTGCGTCGTCCATGTCCATCCCTACCTCGCTGCTCGACCCCCGTCAGCGCGTGAAAATCACGCGCGGCAGGCGCGCCTGCCGCATGACGGCGTCGCCCGCGGCGTTGCGGGACTGCCAGTGGATCGGCTCTTCCACCGTCTCGTCCACCAAGGCACGCAGCTCCTGCGAACTGTCGCCGCCCTCGCCGGCATGAGCCAATTCTAGATAGGTCACCAGTTCGGCCAGCCCGTGCTGCAAGGGCTGGGCTTGCAGCAACTCACGCAGGGTGATTTGCGGCTGGTGGCGCAGGGCGCCCAGCACGGTCGCGCGCAGCCGCGCCTTGTCGACCACGATCTGGTCGAACAGACGTGAG
The DNA here is from genome assembly GCA_050180155.1 of Thiomonas sp. Lineage (GTDB taxonomy): Bacteria > Pseudomonadota > Gammaproteobacteria > Burkholderiales > Burkholderiaceae_C > Thiomonas. The sequence goes on from JBFXEK010000023.1 coordinate 8,554, forward strand.
GTGTCGATGTCGTCGTCGCCAGTCTCGAGTACCGCATCGGTCAAACGCGGTTTGCTGCTCGGGGCGAACAGCGGCCGCTCCAGCGGCAAGTCGATGTCGGCGCCCATGCCGTCGATCTGCATCACCGTGCCTGCGGGCATGCACGCGCGCAGCTCCAGCGCCTTGCCCTCGATGGCGTGCAGCACGTCGAGGATGCGGCGGTTTTCCACAAAGGCGCGGTCGTCGAGGAAACGGCGTAACTGCTGCGACAGCATCGCAACCGTGCGCTGGGTGTGCTCGCCGGCCTCCAGCCAGTCGTAATGCACACGGCGTGTGCGCGGCTCCGGCTTGAGCGCCGCCACGGCGGGCAGGGCCAGCACGCGGTCCAATCGCTCGCTGAGTTCGTCCTGCCGGGAACTGGACATGAGGAACTCCCAGAAGGCGCGGAAACTGCGCCCCTGATCGGAGTCGGCGATGGCGTCGCGCTCGCCCATGATGTCGTCGAGCAATGCGCCCTTGCTGCCTTCCCATAAAGTGATTTTTTCGCGCACCCTGCGGTCCAGGCTACGGAAGTTGTGCTCCACTTCACGGAAGTCGGCCAACAACTCGCGTGCCAGTTGCTGGAATTGCAAAAAACGATCCTTCACTGCGGTAGCGTCCAGCAACGGCACGTCACCGGCCAGCACGCGGGCGATGTCCGCATCCAGCGCGTCGCGTTTTTTGCGCAGCTCGGCCACGCGCTTGGCGGGGTCGGCCTCGGTGCCGGCGCTGATCTGCTCCAGCAGCGCAAACAGCGTGAGCAGCCGCGACTCAGTGCCGACGAACGGCCGCTCGGTCAGTGACAGCAGCCAGGCAATGGCTTTTTCGGTCGCTGGTGTCAAGTCGAATTGCGCCTCATCCGTGCCTGGCTTGTAAAACTTGCGCAGCCAACCCTTGTCCGCTGCGGACCAGTCGTTGAGATACTCCAAGGCGCTTCTTGGAAAGATCTCCGCTCCCCACTGCTCGCGCAGCGCGAACAGCTCGTCTTCCAATGCTTCGACGAGATCGGCTTCGCTCATCACCCGTACATTCGGCGCCACGAACACACGGTGCAGAAAACCAGACACCAGCGGTGCGTGCGCCGAAGCCAAAAGCCGCCAGGCGGGGTGGCGGTCGCGCAGGGCGCTGAGAGTGGCGTAATCCATGGCTTGATACGTCGACAGCCCTGTTGGCCGTTGCTGAATGCCGAACCGCGGCGTGTGGAATCCGCATGGACCAATCGTAATCGGTTCAATGGGCCGAACCGAGCGAGCAATTCCGCCTGCGCGGCTGGTGTGGCCCGATCGCCTGCCGGGCTCCGTCGTG
>JBFXEK010000024.1:0-9825 GCA_050180155.1 Thiomonas sp.
GCGGCACACGCTCGGCCATTTGCGCCATGACTTTGTCGGGGATGGTGGCGAGCATCGGCGTCTGGATGAAGCCCGGGGCGACGGCGTTGACGCGCACGCCTTTGGGGCCGAGTTCGCGCGCCCAGGTCTTGGTCATGGCGATGATGCCGGCCTTGGTCGCGGCGTAATTGGTCTGGCCGAAGTTGCCGTACAGGCCGACGACGCTCGACGCGCTGAGAATCGCGCCGCTGCCGCGCTCGACCATGTGCGCGGCGACGATCTGGGTGCAGCGAAACACCGCGCGCAGGTTGACGTCGATCACGGCGTCGAACTGCTCGTCGGTCATTTTCACCAGCCGCGCGTCGCGGGTGATGCCGGCGTTGTTGACCAGCGTGTCGATGCCGCCAAAGCGCGCGATGGCGGCATCGACCAGCGCACCGAACGCGGCGCGGTCGGTCACGTCCAATGGCTGCGCCAGCACTTGTGTGCCCTTGGCCTGCAGCTCGGCTGCCACCGGGTCGAGGCTGGCGGGGTTGCGGTCGCACAACACCAGGCGGGCGCCTTCGGCGGCGAAGCGGCGCGCCGTGGCTAGGCCGATGCCCTGTGCCGCGCCGGTGATGAGAGTGACATTGTCTTGCAGTCGCATGAGTGAAATCCTCGTAAAGGGTCAGACCGCGCCGTACAGGCACCAATGCAGCACGGCGTGAAGATGGCGCTGAGCGTAGTCGGACAGCGCGTGGTCGCCGCCGGGCAGCACGGTGCATTGCGCGCCGCGGTAGCGCGCGGCCATTTCGCGCCAGTCGAGTACCTCGTCGCCCTGGGCGATGATGACAAGGTAATGTTGCGGATCGGGAACGGCGCTGCGCACGTTGCCGACTTCGAGCGCGTGCAGCTCCTGCACGTGCGCTGCCGTGAACTCGAACTGCAGCGCCGGATCGTGCCAGCCCGTCTGCACACCGATGAACGCGGCCAGATCACGCGCCGGATCGACCGCCGGGTTGAGCAGCGCCGCGCGTGCCTGCAGGGTGTGCGCCAGATGGGTGGCGTAAAACCCGCCGAGTGAGCTGCCGATCAGCCCCAGGCTGCTGCCGCGCTCGCCGGCCAGCAGCTGCAGGCAGAGGTCGATGGCCTGGCGAGGCGACGGCGGTAGCTGCGGACACAGCCAGCGGATCAGCGGCTGACCGGCGGCCTCGCGCGCACGGTTGAGCTGCTGCACGCGCTGCGCCGTGGCGCGCGCCTTGGCCGACTGCGGCGACGAGCGGAATCCGTGGAGGTAGAGCAGGGTGGGCATGAATGCGTTGCGGCGCAGCACGAACGGCTGCCGCAGCGCAATCCTACCTGCCCCCTGCGGGCCGGCTCAATGTTGCGCCGGAGTCGGCGCGGCCACCGGCGCGGCGGTGTCGGGCAGGCCCTCGTCTTCGGGCCAGTCGCGGATATACGCCTTGAGCATCTGGTTCTCGAAGTCCTGCTCGCGCACGATGGCCTGCGCCACGTCGTGGAACGAAATCACCCCCAGCAGCGTGCCGTCCTGCATCACCGGGATGTAGCGCACCCCGGCGTCGAGCATGGTGCGGCGCAAGGTGTCCAGCGTGGTGTCGGGGCCGCAGACTTCGTAGTGTGTTTGCATGCGCTCGGCCACGGTGTGCGCGCCGAGCACGCCGTTGCCCTCGGCCACCGCGGCGACGACCTCGGCAAATGTCAGCAGCCCGGCGAGTTTGCCGTGCTCCATCACGACCAGAGATCCGATGTCGTGCTGCGCCATGGTTTGCACCGCCTGCAGCAAGCTGGCCTGCGGGGCGATGGTGAACAGCACGTGGCCTTTGACGCGCAAAATGTCGCTGACTTTCATACAGTTCTCCTCTGGTTTTCCGGTGTGTGAAATATAGTCAGTGGCGGCAGCACAAGCCAGTGGAGATTGCCCTGCGTGGCGCCCGCAGCCCGATTGCGCGACGCAGGCGATGACGCAGAGATCACCATGACCGCATTTACCCCTGCTTCCCTCCCGCTGATCTTGATCCACGGCGCCGGCGGTGACGCCAGCGTCTGGGCGGAGCAGACCGCGTGGTTGACGCGGCGCGGCTGGACGGTGCTGGCGCTGGAACTGCCGGCGCACGGCGCCACGGCGCCGCCGCCGCTGCCGAGCATCGAGCGCATGGCCGACTGGGTCTGGGCGCAGCTCGACGCGCGCGGCATCGCCGCGGCGGTGCTGGGCGGGCATAGTATGGGCTCGCTGGTCGCGCTGGAGGCGGCGGCCCGCCGACCGACGCAGGCGCGCGGACTGGCGCTGCTGGCCACTGCGGTGCCGATGCGGGTGTCGAAAAAACTGCTGCAGCAGGCGCAGGACGACCCGGCGCAGGCGATCGACAGCGTGGTGCGCTGGTCGTATGCGCAGCCCGAGCCGCAAATCGCCGTGCCGGGCTGGCAGTCGCCGCAGAGTTACCGCCAACTGCTGCTGCGCCAGCAGGCGAATTGGCCGCAGGGCAGTGTGCTGGCCAGCGATCTGGCGGCGTGCGATCGCTACGCCGGAGGTGACGCCGCGGCGCGGGCGTGGGGTGGGCCGACGCTGTTCGTCCTTGGCGAATTCGACCGCATGACCCCGCTGGCGCAAACCGCCGCGCTGCGCGACGTGCTGCCGCACAGCCGCACGGTGCTGCTCGACTGCGGTCACAACCTCATGGCCGAGGCGCCGCACGCCGTGGCACATGCCCTGGCCGACTGGCTGGAGCGCGACCTGGCGCTGGGTTGAGCGGCTGAGGCGGCAGCCGCCGCGGCGGTGCAGCTGCAGCCAGGACATGCCATCCGTCGCGCAGCGACGCAGCCCGCCGAAAAACGTGCGATGGCCGACGGCCAGCGGCAGCGCCTTGCTGTCGGCCAGGCAGGCGATCGACAGCGTTGTCTGAGTCAGCCGGTGGCGTGGCCGGCTGGATGCCGCAGGCGCTGCACGAGGTGCAACATGGCCGCTTTGGCGGCGTCCGCCCAGGCGTTTTTGCCGACGTCGCCCGGATGCTGCACGCCCAGACGGCGCAGCCTGGCGTTGAACTGATGCGCCGCGGTCCACCGGTCGGAGCAGCGGGTGCGGAAGGTGAACGCCAGCGAAATCGACAAATCGGAGTGCGTCCACACCCGATGCGGGGCGATGAAGGGATGGTGCAACCCGGTGCCCGCACGCAGCGCGAAATGCAGCGCGCGTTGCTCGAATTCGGGTTTGTACGGCGGACGCAGGCCGTCGTAGTTCAACAAATGATCTTTTTGCGCCGCGGTCATGATGACGGGGTCGTCCTGATCCCACAGATCGGCGGTCTTTTCGCCGCGGATCTGCAGCAGAAAATTCATTTCCCGGTCCATGTGGTAGGGCGTGACCGCGCCCTGCGCCGAAATGAACACATACGTCGAATACCACGTGATGCCGGGGTCGATGGGGTGGGTGTACGCGGCGATTTCCGCCAGCAGCGATTCGATGACTTGGCGGTACTGCGCGTCCTGCTCCGGGTTGTAGATGCACAGATAGGCGTGCAGGGACTGGAAGTCGCGCAGCGTCGCCTGCAGTGTGAGGCCTTGGCGGAATTTGGCGTAGGAACTGTCGAAATCGGCATCGGGCGGGATGTCGCCGAGACGGAATTTGACCGCTCGTGCGGGCAGACGGCGGCACAGCGCGAACAGCGTGTCGAGGTCGAACAGCGGATGCTGCTGCAGCCGATGCGCGACTAGGAATGGGCGGCGGTTGTACGCCGCGCGCAGTTCGGCGGCGTCGAACTGCAGCCACTGCGGTGCGGTCTGCGCCGCACGCTGCAACAAGCGCTCGTATTGCGCCGGGGTGATGTCAGTGCCGAGCATGGTATGGATCGCTACGACTGCGAGACGCAAACTGTAGGCTGCGCGGCAGCGGCTGTGTACGCTCGACTGCGGGGCGGGTTTACCCGGCTTGCCCGCGGCGTAGCCGCCGCAGGGCGATGCGCGCCGGGTCGATCGCGTCGGCCAGGTCGGTTTCCAGCGGCAGCGGCGTACCGTCGATTTGCGCTGCAAGACACTCGGCAAGGATGGGGGCCAGCGTCAGGCCGCGCGAGCCCATTCCGGTGCACACCGCCAGGCCGCGCAACCGCGGCAGCTCATACAACTGTTTGCCCGCCCAGCGCGCCGGGTCGTCGCGCAGCGGGCGCAGATCGGCGAGCAGGCCGCAGTACGGCAGCCGGTCCGGGGTGGTCGCGCGCGTGCCGCTGAAATGCTGCAGCGCGGTTTCGTAGCCTGGCAGCGGCGGGGTGGGGGCCAGCGCGGCCACTGCCGCGCGGTTGTGCTCCCAGGCGTCGGCAGCGCTCAGCACCTGCCCGCCGGCTTCGAACGTGGCGCCGACGAGCAGCCAGTCGGCGCCGGCGTCGGGGTGGGCGCGCTGCAGCTCGAACGCCGCCGCAGCGGGCAGGCGCAGCGCGTAGCCGCGCCCGATCCAGGCGTGCTGCAGCTGGCGCAGCGCCGGCCAGTCACGCGCGGGCAGCGCCTGCGCCTGACCGTGCAGCGCGCGCAGCGGCAGCCATTGCGCTGCCGGGATCAGAGCGCTGGCGGTCAGCAGCGCGGAGGTTTGCACGGCGCTGGCCAGAACGACCAGCGGCGCGCGCGCCAGCAGCCGGCCTGCGGCGTCGAGGAGTTCCCAGCCGTCGCCGTCCTGCCGCAGCCGGGCCACCTGCACACCGCACCGCAGCCGCACGCCGGGGGTGCGCAGCCAGTGCGCGCACAACGCCCGGTTGGCGAGCACCGCGCTGTCGACGCACCAGCCGGCAGCCGTCGGTTGCGCCAGTTGCGGCGGCAGTCGCAGCTGAGCCTGCCAGTCGCGCAGGCGCTGCGCCTCGGCGTCGTCCGCCGGGGTGAGCAGCGTCGGGGCGAAACGCGCCAGATCGTCGCGCCCGGTGGGCACGGCGCGGCGCAGTGCAGCCATGCCGGCGCGCGTCAGCCGCGACAGCAGGTTGTCGTCCGCCGAGGGTTGCAGGTGCGCCAGCCCGGCGGGCATGGCCGAGCCGCCGCTGGCAGGCTGCGCCGCGGCGTCGAGTACGTCCACCGCCCAGCCGCGCTGCGCCAGCGCCAGCGCGCAAGCCGCACCGCTGATGCCGGCGCCGACGATCACCGCGTGCCGTGGCAGGTGCGGCGGCCACGGTACGGGCAAAGGATGGCGGCTGCGCGTCCATACCGGGTCGAAGCGCGCCTGCAGCCGCTGGCGTTTGCCGCCCCAGCCGGGTGCGCGTTCGACGTCGAATCCGGCTTGCGTCAGCGCCTGGCGCACGCTTTGCGCCACGGTGAAGCTGGCCGCGCGCGCGCCGGGTTTGCAGTGCCGCGCCAGCAGGCGCAGCAGCTCGGGCGTCCACAGCGCGGGGTTGCGCGCCGGGGAGAAGCCGTCGAGGTACAGCGCGTCGGCGGCCAGATGCAGTTTGGGGGCGAGCTCGGCGGCGTCGCCCAGCGCCAGCAGGAGTTGCACCCGACCATCGTCGAACGTCAGCCGGTGCAGGCCGCGCACCGGCAGCGGCCACTGCGCCGCCAGCTCGGCTGCCAGCGGCTGCAGCTCGGGCGGGCACCAGCGCAGCACGTCCGCCGGCCGCACCGGGTGCAGCTCGATGCTCACGTAATGCAGCTGCGCGCAACGCTGCGGGTCGGCGCGCCAGGCCGCCCAGGTGGCGAGAAAATTCACCCCCAGGCCAAAGCCGGTTTCCAGTATGGTGAACTGCGCCGCGCCCGCCCAGCGCGGCGGGGTATCGAACAGACCGCAGCCGCGCAGATAGACCGCGCGTGCCTGTCCCAAGGCGCCGGCGCGGCTGGCGTAGACGTCGCCGTAGCGTGCGCTTGCCGGGTGGCCTGCGGCGTCCGCGGTGAGATCGGCCTGGGCGAGCAGCGGGCCGTGGGCGGCGGTGTTCAATTCAATCGATCAGCGACAGCGACAAGGCGTCCAGGCCGTACAGTCCGTCTTCGGTCAGCACCAGATCCATGAGCTGGTCGTGCGGCTGCATGTCGAGCTGGTGCAATTCGCAGCAGGCATAGCTCAGGCCGACGGTGTACACCTCCTCGCGGCCGGCGAGGTAGCGGTCGTAGTAGCCGCCGCCGTAGCCCAGACGCAGACCGACTTCGGCGAACCCCACGCATGGCACGAGCAGGGTGCCGGGCTCGATGCGCTGAGTCCCCGTGGGCTCGGCGATGCCGTAAGCCCCAGGACGCAACGGCTGTCCGGGCTGCCAGACGATGAATTCCATGGTCTTGTCCGTCTCGCTCACGCGCGGCAGCGCCAGCACGCACTCGGGGTGGGCGGCGGCCCAGTCGCTCAGCGTGGGCAGCGGGTCGAACTCGCCGCGGGTGGCGCAGTACGCGCCCAGGGTCTGCGGCTCCAGGGCGTCGAGTACCTGGCGCAGCCGTGCGGCCAGTTGCGCCTGGCGTTGCGCCAGGTCGGGTAGCGCCTGCCGCTTGGCGATGAGCTCCCGGCGCAAATCGGCGCGTAAATTCTGTTGCAAATCGGGGGACAATGGGTCATAAATCGGCGGGTTCACGGTAAGCTGGCGTCCTATGAGCACGAAACGGTCTTCGCATATTTTGCGCCGCTTCGCCCGGTTGGCGTCGGCCGTGGCGCTGGCCGCGGCGGCGTCGGCGGCGCAGGCGCAGTCCGCCGCGACGGGCAGCGCGCCGCAGGCGGCGGCGCCGGCGATGCCGCACATCCCCCCCGCGCAGGCGCAGCTCATCGTGCAGGCGCAACAAGCCGCGCAGCGCGGCGATCCGCAGCCGGCGCTGGCCGCGCTGGCTCATCTCAAAGGCAGCCTGCTCGAACCGTGGCTGGCGTATTGGGCGATCAAACCGACACTGTCGCGCGCGACGCAGCAGGATTTCGACGCCTTTGCCGCGGCCTATCCGCATACCTATGTGCTGGACCGCCTGCGCAACGATTGGCTGCTCGAACTCGGCAAACGCCAGGATTGGGCTGATTTCGACCGCGTATACGCCGGCTTTCTCATGCGCGACGACCCGCAGGTGCAGTGCTACGACCTGCAAAGCCAGTACGCCACGCGGCATGCCGACGTCACTGCGCAGGTGTTCGCGCTGTGGATGGAGCAGCGCTACGGCGGCGTCGGGTGCAACAGCGCCGCCACCGCGCTGCTGCAGGACGGCGCCATGCCGCGCCACATGCTGTGGCTGCGTTTGCGCCGGTTTTACGCCGACGGTCGTGCCGGGCAGGGGCGCGATCTGCTCGCGCCGTTTCTGCCGCCGGGCAGTTGGCGCACCCTGGAGCAGACCGACGCCGAACCCGTGCGCTATCTGCTCGATGCGGTGCGCCGCGGCGCGGCAGCGGCCGTTGCCGATGATCAGCGGCGGCAATACGTCGTGCTTGCGCTGCTGAGCATGGCGCGGCAGGATCCCGCCCAGGCGGCGCGGCTGCTGCAAGACGATTTTTCCTCCTTGCCCGCGCGCGACCGGGCGCAGCTGTGGGGGCGCATCGGCCTGGCCGCTGCGCTGAACCTGCAGCCCGATGCCGCGCGCTGGTTTGCCCGCATGGAGCAGGCCGACGCGGCGTATTCCCCGGCGCCGGTGGTGCGCGAGTGGCAGGTGCGCGCGGCGCTGCGCGCGCAGGATTGGGAGATGGTGCGCCGCGCCACCCGCAGCCTGATCGACCAGGGCAACGGCGACGCGGCCTGGGCTTATTGGCACGCGCGCGCGCTGGAAAAACTCGGCCACCCGATCGAGGCCCGCGCCTTGCTCGCCGAGGTCGCCAACCCGTGGGATTTCTACGGCCAGCTCGCCACCGACGCGCTGGGGATGAAAATCAACCTGCCGCCGTCGCTGCCGCCTGCGCCGGCGGCAGCCGTGGCGCAGCAGGCCGCGCGTCCGGGGATGCAGCGCGCGTTGGCGCTGTTTTCCATCGATTTGCGCAACGAGGCGGTGCGCGAGTGGAATTTTTCGCTGCGCGGCTTGGACAACGCGCAGATGCAGGCCGCTGCCGAGCTCGCCTGCCAGCAACGGTTGTGGGATCGCTGCATCAACACCAGCGAGCGGGTCAAGGGCGGGGTTGACATTGCGCAGCGTTACGCCATGCCGTACCGCGACGCCATCGCCAAGGCGGCGCGCAGCGAAGGCGTGAGCGAGGCGTTTCTGTACGGCCTGATCCGGCAGGAATCGCGCTTCATCGCCAACATCAAGTCGTGGGTCGGCGCCTCCGGGCTGATGCAGCTCATGCCGGCGACGGCGCGGCTGGTGGCGCGCAAAATCGGCCTGAGCGACTACACCCACGACCAGATCACCGACGTGGGCGTCAACGTGCAGCTCGGCAGCGCCTACCTGGGCGGGCTGCTGCAGCAATTCGGCGGCTCCGAGGCGCTGGCGGCCGCCGGTTACAACGCCGGGCCGGGGCGACCGCTGCGCTGGCGCAATATGGGGCTGCCGCAACAGCCGTCGTTGCCCGGCGCGGTGTTCGCCGAAAACATCCCGATCGCCGAAACCCGCGACTACGTCAAGCGCGTGCTGGCCAACGCCACGGTGTACGCCGCCATCCTGAGCGGCAAACCGCAGTCGCTCAAGGCGCGGCTGGGCGACATCGGCGTGCCCGATGCCATGCTGGCCAGCAGCCAGCATTGACAGGAGGTGAGCGACTCGGCCACCGCCCGCTTCGCTGCCGCCGCCCGCGGCGTTTGACACGGCGCAGCCTTGCCGCCCGAGGTTCTGGCACACTTATATCTGTCGTGGATTTTGCGCAACCGTCTATGCAGCAACAGAACATCCTGGTCATCGGCGGCAGCGGCTTCATCGGCAGCCGCCTGGTCAACGCCCTGTCGCTGGGCAATCACTTCGTCACCGTGCCCACCCGCCGTCGCCAGCGCGCGCGCCATCTGGTGCAGTTACCGCTGGTCGATGTGGTCGAAACCGACGTACACGATGACGCCAAACTCGACAAGTTGGTGGCCGGGCGCGACGCCGTGGTCAACCTCGTGGGCATTCTGCACGGCAAACGCGGCCAGCCCTACGGCGCCGACTTCGCCCGCGCGCACGTCGAGCTGCCGCGGCGCATCGCCGCCGCCTGCGCCCGCCACGGTGTGCGCCGGGTGGTGCACATGAGCGCACTGGGTGCCGATCCCAAAGGCCCGTCGATGTACCTGCGCTCCAAGGGCGACGGCGAAGCCGCGATGCGGGCGCAGCCCGGCATCGACTTGACCATTTTCCGCCCCTCGGTGGTGTTCGGCCCCGAAGACAACTTTCTCAACACCTTCGCCCGGCTGCAGCGGCTGTTTCCGCTGGTGCCGCTGGCCGGAGCCAAAACCCGCTTCGCGCCGGTTTACGTCGGCGACGTGGTCAGCGCCTTCGTCAACAGCCTGGTGGGGCCGCAGGCGCGCGACACCGTCGGCCAGACTTACGAGCTCTGCGGCCCGAAGGTCTACACCCTGGCCGAGCTGGTGCGCCTGGCCGGACAGTGGGCGCGGGTAGGCGAGGGTTGTGGCCGCATCGTGCTGCCGCTGCCCGATGCGCTCGGCCGGCTGCAAGCGATGCTGCTCGAATGGGCTCCGGGCACACCGTTGATGAGCCGCGACAACCTCGATTCGATGCGGCTGGACAGCGTGTGCAGCGGTGCGCTGCCCGGCTTCGTGCCGGCGCTCGGGGTGGCGCGCCCCGAGTCGCTCGAAGCCATTGCTCCGGCCTACCTCGATCCGCGCCGGCAGGAATCCGAATACGACGCGCTGCGCGCCACGGCCGGGCGTTGAAGCCGCTGGCCGCCGCGCCGGCGGCTGCAGCTAGACTGCAGCGCTTTTGCGCTTTTCCGTCCATGCTCAACGCCGCCCAGGAACGTGCCGTCGCCCATCTGTCCGGGCCTTGTCTGGTCATCGCCGGCGCCGGCAGCGG
>JBFXEK010000025.1:0-9815 GCA_050180155.1 Thiomonas sp.
CCACGGTCTGACGGGCGCGCGGGTTCATGTGGGCCAGGCGGTGCTGCAGGTCGGCGAGTTCGTCGGCGCTGACCAGGTCGGCCTTGCTGATGAAAATCTGGTCGGCGAATCCCACCAGGCGGCGCGCCTCCTGCCGGGTGTCGAGCTGCTGGTTGGCGTGCTTGGCGTCGACCAGGGTGAGGATGGCGTCGAGCATGTACTGCTCGGCGACCTCGTCGTCCATGAAAAAGGTCTGCGCCACCGGGCCGGGGTCGGCGACGCCGGTGGTTTCGATGATCACACGGTCGAAGCTGAGCTCGCCTTTGCGCCGCTTGCGCGCCAGGTCGGCGAGGGTGGCGCGCAGGTCGTCGCGGATGGTGCAGCAGATGCAGCCGTTGGACATTTGCACGATCTGCTCGCCTTGCTCGCGCACCAGGATGTCGCTGTCGATGTTCTCCTCACCGAATTCGTTTTCGATCACGGCGATTTTCGAGCCGTGCGCCTCGTTGAGCACGCGGTTGAGCAAGGTGGTTTTGCCACTGCCGAGAAAGCCGGTGACGATGGTGGCGGGAATGAGTGCGGACATGGGACGGTTCCTGGGTTGAAAACGCAAAAATGGGGGCGCGGGGGCGAAACTCAACGTTTGAGCAGCAGCAGCCCTTTGAGGTAGTCGCCCTCGGGGAAATGCAGCGTCAGCGGATGGTCGGCGCCAGCGCCGGTGCGGGCGACGATTTGGGCATCTGCCGCGGCATCGACTGCGGCCCCGGCGACGATTTTCTGGAACAACTCGGCGCTGACCGCCCCAGAGCAGGAAAAGGTGAACAGCCAGCCGCCCGGTGGCAGCAGATGCCAGGCCAGGCGGTTGATGTCTTTGTACGCCCGCGCCGCGCGCTCGACCTGATGCGGGCTGGAGGCGAATTTGGGCGGATCGAGCACGATGGCGTCGAACTGCTCGCCAGCCTCGCGCAGCCGGCGCAACGTGGCATTGACATCGGCATCGACGAAGCGGGCACGCGCCGGGTCGAAGCCGTTGAGCGTCACGTGGCGCGCGGCGAGTTCCAGCGCCGCAGCGGATGAATCGACCGACACCACGTGCCGCGCTCCGCCGGCCAGCGCCGCCAGGGTGAAGCCGCCGGTGTAGCAAAAACAGTTGAGCACGCGTTGCACACCGTCGTTGCGTACCACGCGGGCGAACAGCCCACGGGCGTCGCGCTGGTCGAGGTAGAACCCGGTCTTGTGCCCGCTGGCCACGTCGACCAGTAGCCGCAGGCCGTGCTCGACGATTTCCACCTGCGTCGGCCCTGCGCCGTGCAGCCAGCCGCTGGCTGCGGCCAACCCTTCGCGCTCGCGCACGGCGGCATCGGAGCGCTCGTAGATGCGCACTTGCGGCAGCAGGGTGCGCAGCGCCTGCAGCAGCGCGGGCTTGTGACGCTCGATGCCGGCGCTGCCGGCTTGCAGCACGGCGATGTCGGCGTAGCGGTCGATGATGCAGCCGGGCAGGCCGTCGCTTTCACCGTGCACCAGGCGGCAGGCGGTCAGATCCAGCCCCAGGCTGGTGCGGCGGGCGATCGCCTGGCGCAGCCGTGCGGCGAAAAACTCGGCATCGATGCGCTCGGCCTCGTCGAAACTCCACACCCGCAAGCGGATTTGCGACGCCGGGCTGTACGCCGCCCAGGCAAGAAAGCGGCCGTCGTCTGCCTGCACCCGCACGGTTTCGCCGCTGTCGGCGCTGCCTTTGGCGATGGCGCTGGCGAATATCCAAGGATGGCGGCGCAGCAGCGAACGCTCTTTGCCCGGGTGCAGACGGATGGTTTTCATACGGGGTGATGGCGCGGCTCAGGGTTTTTTCTGCGCCCGCGGGTGCGTTGCGTCGTAGACCTGCGCCAGATGTTGAAAGTCCAGGCGGGTGTAGACCTGCGTGGTGGCGATGTTGGCATGGCCGAGCAATTCCTGCACCGCGCGCAAATCGCCGCTGGACTGCAGCAGGTGCGAAGCGAACGAGTGGCGCAGCATATGCGGGTGGACGCGGGCATCCAGCCCGGCCAGCTTGGCGAGCTCGCGCAATTCCAGCCAGACGCGCTGCGCCCTCAGGCGCGCGCCGCGGGCGCCGAGGAACAGCGCGGCCTGCGCGTCGGCGCCCGACTGCGGCCGCAGCAGCGCCGGGCGTTGCTGTAGCCATTGCCGCAGCGCGGCCATCGCCGGCGCGCCGATGGGCACGGTGCGGCGCTTGTTGCCCTTGCCGGTGACGGTGACCTCGCTTGCGTCCCAGTCGACCCAGCCGCGCGCCGCGGCGCTCGCGCGCACGTCCAGACCCGTGAGCTCGCAGACGCGCAGCCCGATGGAATACAGCAGCTCGGCGATGGCATGGGCCCGCGCGTGGCGCACCGCAGCCGGCTCGTGCGGTTTGCGCCCGCCCGTTTGCATTTGCCCCGATGGCACGAACGCGGCCAAGGCCACGGCCTGTTCGACCGGCAGCGCCTTGGGCAGCGGTTTTGCCGCCTTGGGCGCGCGCACGTCCTGCACCGGGTTGGCGCTGACGTGGCCGTGGCGGCCGAGCCAGCGGTAAAAGCTGCGCCAGGCCGACAGCCGCGCGGCGATGGCGCGCGGCGTCATGCCTGCGGCGTGCAGTTGCGCCGCCCAGCGGCGCACGTGCTGCGGCTGCACCGCCTGGCCGCGCAGCGCTTGGACGCGTTGCAACAAATCGTCGAGGTCGCGGCGGTAATTGGCCAGCGTGCCGGCGGCCAGCCGCCGCGCGGTCCGGGCTTCGGCAAGATAATCGTCCGCCAGGCGGCGCAGCGTGGGCGCAGTGGCATCGGCAGGCGCTGACATGGGACGGCGTTTCAGCGTGCCAGCAGCTCAGTCAGCGCCGCGCTGGCGATCTGGCCGATGTGGCCGAGGAAGTCGGTGCCCATGTCGGCGGTGAAGCGCTGGCTGTCGGGCGAGGCCAGCACCAGCAGCCCCATGCACATGCTGGTGTGCGGGTTCTGCAGGGGCACCAGAGCGATCGACTGTGCCATGTGCGCGTCGGGCAGCCAGCGCGTGGCCTCGAACCCTGGGTTGGGGCCGACGAACGGCGCGGCCAGGCTGGCGGCGAAAGTGCGGGCGTCGTCGCTGACTGCGGTGGCGAAATCCAGCGCGGCGAATTCTTCGCGCACCGGCCAGAGTTTGAGCGCGGTCATCGGCAGGTCGAATCCGATTTTGAGCGCTTGTTGCAGCGCCTGCGGCAACTGCGCCGGGTCACCGTGCTGCGCCAGCAGGACGTCGCGCGCCCACAGCAGCAGCTTGCCGGCCAGCGCTTCGTTGTCGACGGCGTTGCGCATCATCGCCGCCAAGCGGTGTTCGAGGGTGCGCATTTTGTCGCGCAGCATTTCCATTTGCCGCTCCTGCAGCGACACGGCGCGGTTGCCGTGCGGGCTGGCGAGTTGAATGCTGGTGAGCAGCTCGGCATGACGCTCGAAAAAATCGGGATGCGCGGCCAGATACGCCGCCAGATCGTGTTCGTTCAATTCCATCAACGGTTCTCCATCAAGGCAGATCGGGCAGCTCGATCGTGCCGTCGAAAACGAAGGCTGCAGGGCCGGTCATGCGCACCGTCTCGCCGGGGCCGTCCCAGGCAATGGTGAGCACGCCGCCGCGGGTGTGCACATCGACCGTACCGTGCAGCCAGCCATGTCGCCGCCCGGCGACCACTGCGGCGCAGGCGCCGGTACCGCAGGCCAGGGTCTCGCCGGCGCCGCGCTCCCATACCCGCAGACGCACGTGCTGCGGATCGACGATTTGCAGGAACCCGGCGTTGACCCGGCGGGGAAAACGCGGGTGATGCTCGATCTGCGGGCCGAGCACGCCCACCGCGGCGGTTTGCACGTCGTCGACCCGCTGCACCGCGTGCGGGTTGCCCATCGACAGCACACTGACCCAGGCCGTGGTGCCGGCCAGTTCAAGCGGCCATTGCGCAAAGCCGTTGACGTCGCGCGGGCTCAGGCCGCTGGAGTCGAATGGCACCTGCTCCAGCGCGAACACCGGCGCACCCATATCGACGCTGACCCGGCCGTCGGGCTGCAGTTCGGGCTCGATCACCCCGGCGAGCGTCTGCACGCGGATGCGGCGCTTGGTTGTCAACCGCTTGCCGTGCACGTAGGCGACGAAACAGCGTGCGCCGTTGCCGCATTGTTCGACTTCGCCGCCGTCGGCGTTGAATATGCGGTAGCGAAAATCGACTCCCGGCGCGTCGGCGGGCTCGACCAGCAGGATCTGGTCGGCGCCGACGCCGACATGCCGGTCGGCGAGCAGACGCAATTGCGCCGGGCTCAGCGCCAGCGGCGCGCGGGTGGCGTCGAGCACGACGAAATCGTTGCCGGCGCCGTGCATTTTGGTGAACGCGAGTCGCATGGGTCAGTACATCGAAGGCTGATTCTCGGGCCGGGTTTTGAACCGCTTGTGTACCCAATGGTATTGCGCAGGCATGGTGCGCACCTGCTCCTCGATGAAGCGGTTCATGCGCCGCAGGTCGGCGTCGATGTCGGCGGGTTTGCCGCGGGCATCGAGGGTGGGGAAATCGGTCCAGGCCGGGTACACGCGGATGGCGTAGCCGCGTGCACCGGGCAGGATGCGCGTGACCACCGGGTAGACGCGGGCGTCGTCCGAGGCGGCCAAGCGGGGGGCCACGTCCAGCGTGGCCGCCGGAATGCCGAAAAAGTCGATGAAACGCGCGCTGCGGCGGCCGAAGTCCATGTCCGGCAGGGTGTAGAACGGCACACCGGCGCGCAATTGCCGCAGCATGCCGGTAGCGCCGTCGTGCCGCGAAACGATGGCAGCGGTGTGGAAGCGGCTGCGCCGCGCCACCACCCAGGCGTCGAGCACCGGGTTTTTTTGCGGCGTGTACATCCCCGAAACCGGCCGCGGCGCCACCAGGCTCAGCGCCGTCCAGCCGGCGTCCAAGCCCTCGAAGTGAAAGCCCAGCAGCAGGGTATTGCGGCTGCCGTCCAGCGCCTCGGCCACCGGGCCGTCCAGGTGCAGCAGCCGCCGCAGCCGGCGCGGGCTGGCGTACCACAGGACGCCGCGCTCCAGAAAGGCGCGGGCGACGTAAGCGAAATGCCGTCGCGCCACGCGGCGGCGCTGCGCCGGGCTCCACTCGGGAAAGCACAGTTCCAGGTTGCGCAGGGCGATGCGGCGGCGCGACGCGGCCAACGGCCACAACGTCCAGCCCACGGCCACGCCCAGAGCGGCCAGCAGCGGGTAGGGCAGCAGGTGTAACAGCCAGATGAGCGCAATGCTCAGCCGGGCGAGCAGCGCTTTCATGGCGAGTCCTCCACCGCGGTGGGGACGGGCGGTGCTCCCGCTGGCCGCTTGTAGCGGTTGTAGCCCCACAGGTATTGCTCGGGGCAGCGGCGGATGAGCCGCTCCATCGCCTGGTTGATCTGCACGGCGGCGCGCTGCGGGTCGGCGTCGAGCGCCTCGGCCAGCGGTTCGAGCGTGAGACTGTAGCCACGGCCGGCGGGCAGGCGCAGCGCGCTGGCGAGGATGATGCCGGCGTTGCCGAGCTGCACCAGCCGCGCCGGCAGCGTCATGGTGTAGGCCGGGCGGCCGAAAAAATCGGCCCAGACGCCCTCTCCCGCCGCAGGGGCCTGGTCGGGCAGCAGGCCGACGGCCTGCCCGGCGCGCAGCGCGCGTAGCAACTGCCGCACCCCGGCGAGGTTGGCCGGCGCAGTAGCGAGGTTGTGGCGCTGGCGCGAAGCCAGCGCCAGCGGCTGCAACGCGGCCTTGCGCGGCGGGCGGTACAGCACGGTGATCGGCCCCCACTGCGCGGCGATTTGCGCCGATACGTCAAAGCATCCCAGGTGCGGTGTGAGATAGAGCACGCCGCGCCCCTGCGCGCGCAGCGCATCGACGTGCTCCTTGCCGCACACCCGCACCCGGTGCACCGGCGCGGAAGGGCCGCGGGCAAACCAGACCGCGGGCAATTCGCCGACCATCCGCCCGGCATGCGCTGCGGCGCGCCACGCCAGCCGCCGCGGGTCGTAACCGGCCTGACGCAGATTGGCGCGCAGCCGCCGGCGGTACGTCGCCGAAGCGGCGTAAACCAGCAGGCCGAGCGCCGCTCCCATGCCCTGGAGCAGGCTCAGCGGCAGGTGCGACAGCAGGCGGAACAAACGCAGCATGGAGTCCTTGGCAGCAAAAGGGTGTCATCTTACGGATTGGCGCCGTGCCACGGCGGGCATAGAATCGAGCGCACTGCCGCCGAGTTAATGTGACAACTTGCGGGGCGGCAGTGGCGGCGGGCGCGAGCTCGCCGGCGAATGTCCGCTAAAGCGTCGCCGTGCGAGACCCAAACGGTGGCGTCCAACCCAACACCCGAAAGGTCCGTCATGGCAAACCAGTTTCTGTTTACCTCCGAGTCCGTTTCCGAAGGCCATCCCGACAAGGTCGCCGACCAGATTTCCGACGCCATTCTCGACGCCATTTACGCGCAGGACCCGATGGCGCGCGTGGCCGCCGAGACCCTGGCCAACACCGGGCTGATCGTGCTCGCCGGCGAAATCACCACCACTGCCGTGGTCGATTACATCCAAGTCGCGCGCAACACCCTGAAACGCATCGGCTACGACGACGCCGATTTCGGCATCGACCACAAGAGCTGCGCCGTGCTGGTCGCCTACGACAAGCAAAGCCCGGACATCGCCCAGGGCGTGGACCGCGCGCACGACGACAACCTCGACCAGGGCGCCGGTGACCAGGGGCTGATGTTCGGCTACGCCTGCGACGAAACCTCCGAGCTGATGCCCGCGCCGATCTATTACGCGCACCGCCTGGTCGAGCGGCAGAGCCAGCTGCGGCGCGACGGCCGGCTGCCCTGGCTGCGCCCGGACGCCAAGAGCCAGATCACCTTCCGCTACGAAAACGGCCGGCCGGTGGCGATCGACACCGTGGTGCTGTCCACCCAGCACGCCCCCGACATCGAGCTGGCCGACCTGCGCGAAGCGGTGATCGAGCACATCATCAAGCCGGTGTTGCCGCCGGAATTCATGCGCGGCGAGGTCAAATACCTGATCAACCCGACCGGGCGCTTCGTCGTCGGCGGGCCGCAGGGCGACTGCGGGCTGACCGGGCGCAAGATCATCGTCGATACCTACGGCGGCGCCGCGCCGCACGGCGGCGGCGCGTTCTCCGGCAAAGACCCGACCAAGGTCGACCGCTCGGCGGCCTACGCCGCGCGCTACGTGGCGAAAAACATCGTCGCCGCCGGGCTGGCGAAAAAATGCCTGGTGCAGATTTCCTACGCCATCGGCGTGGCGCAGCCCACCAGCATCATGGTCACGACCCAGGGCACCGGGGTGATCGACGACGCCAAGCTCGAACAATTGGTGCGCCGGCATTTCGACCTGCGCCCCAAAGGCATCATCCAGATGCTCGACCTGCGCCGGCCGATTTACGAAAAGACCGCGTCGTACGGCCATTTCGGCCGCGACGAGCCCGAGTTCTCGTGGGAGGCGACCGACAAGGCGGCGGTGCTGCGCGAAGACGCCGGCTTGGGGACGATGCAGGCAGTGGCGGCGGTCTGAACGCCGCGGCTGGCGTTTGCTTGCCGCTTCACCCCGCGAAGCGGTCGGTGGCGTCGAGCAGGCGGGACAGAATCCCCGGCTCGTCGTATGCATGGCCGGCGTCGGCGACGAGCTGAAAATCCGCCTGCGGCCAGGCGCGGTGCAGTTCCCAGGCGGTTTTTGCCGGGGTGCAGACGTCGTAGCGTCCCTGCACGATCACGCCGGGGATGCCGGCGAGTTTGCCGGCGTCGCGGATGAGCTGGCCCTCTTGCAGCCAGCCGCGGTGGACGAAATAGTAGTTTTCGATGCGTGCGAACGCCAGCGCGAACGCCTCGTCGGCGTGGCGGGCCGCGCTTTCGGCGCTGGGAATCAGCCGGATGGTGCGGCCCTCCCACACGCTCCAAGCGCGGGCGCAGTCGCGCTGCGCCTGCGGATCGTTTCCGGTCAACCGGCGGTGGTACGCCGCCATCAAGTCGTGGCGCTCGGCGGCGGGGATGGGGGCGACGAAATCCTCCCAAAAATCGGGAAACAGCCACGACGCCCCGTCCTGGTAGAACCAGTGCAGCTCGTCTTGCCGCAGGGTGAAGATGCCGCGCAGCAGCAGCGCCGCCACGCGCTCGGGGTGCGATTGCGCATACGCCAGCGCCAGCGTGCTGCCCCACGAGCCGCCGACGACCACCCAGCGGGCAATATTCCATCGTGCACGCAGCCGCTCGATGTCCGCCACCAGATGCCACGTGGTGTTGTTGTCCAGGCTGGCGTGCGGCGTGGAGCGGCCGCAGCCGCGCTGGTCGAACAGCAGCACGCAATAGCGCTGCGGGTCGAACAGCCGGCGGTGTTCCGCTGCGCAGCCCGCGCCTGGCCCGCCGTGCAGGAATACCGCCGGCGTGCCGTGCGGGTTGCCGCAGCGTTCCCAGTACACGCGGTGGCCGTCGCCGGTGTCGAGTATGCCGGTTTCGAACGGTTCGATCGGCGGGTAGAGCGGGCGGGTGGTCATGGGCAGGAACCGGGGGCGGGATGTCACTCCTAGAATACCGCCATTCATTTGCTCCGAGCGCATCCTCGCTTGTCTGTCATGTCGACTCCAGAACTCTCCGGCGCCAGCGTCAACCCGCAGGCTAATGTGTATTTCGACGGCAAATGCGTCAGCCACAGCCTGACCCTGGCCGATGGCCGCAAGGCTTCGGTCGGCGTCATCCTGCCCTCGACCCTGAGCTTCAACACCGCCGCGCCGGAAGTGATGGAATGCGTGGCCGGCGCCTGCGAATACCGCCTGCCGGGCAGCGAGCAATGGCTGCGCTCCAACCCGGGCGAGCGCTTCAGCGTGCCGGCCAATACGCGCTTTGACATCCGCGTGCCCGAAGGCGTCGCGGCGTATCACTACATCTGCTATTTCGGCTGAGCCGCACCATGCCCAACATTCTGCAAACCCTGCCCAAAGGGCAAAAAGTCGGCATCGCGTTTTCCGGCGGGCTCGACACCTCGGCCGCGCTGCTGTGGATGAAACAAAAGGGCGCGATTCCCTACGCCTACACCGCCAACCTCGGCCAGCCCGACGAAAGCGACTACGACGCCATCCCCCGCCGCGCGCTGGCCTTCGGTGCGGAAAAAGCGCGGCTGATCGACTGCCGCAAACAACTGGTGCACGAAGGCATCGCCGCGATCCAATGCAACGCCTTTCACATCAGCACCGGCGGCGTGACTTACTTCAACACCACTCCGCTGGGCCGCGCCGTCACCGGCACCATGCTGGTGGCGGCGATGCACGAAGACGGCGTGGACATCTGGGGCGACGGCAGTACCTTCAAAGGCAACGACATCGAGCGTTTCTACCGCTACGGCCTGCTGACCAACCCGGCGCTGAAAATCTACAAACCCTGGCTGGACCAAACCTTCATCGACGAGTTGGGCGGGCGCAAGGAAATGAGCGAGTTCCTCATCGCCCACGGCTTCGACTACAAAATGAGCGTCGAAAAGGCGTACAGCACCGACAGCAATCTGCTCGGCGCGACGCACGAGGCCAAAGATCTGGAACACCTGAACGCCAGCATCCGCATCGTCAACCCCATCATGGGGGTGGCATTCTGGAAGCCCGAGGCCGAGGTCAAGCCCGAAGAAGTGACCGTGCGCTTCGAGGAAGGCGTGCCGGTGGCGCTCAACGGCCGCACGTTCGACGACCCGGTGGCGCTGTTTCTCGAAGCCAACGCCATCGGCGGCCGCCACGGTCTGGGCATGAGCGACCAGATCGAAAACCGCATCATCGAAGCCAAGAGCCGCGGCATTTACGAAGCTCCGGGC
>JBFXEK010000026.1:0-9765 GCA_050180155.1 Thiomonas sp.
CAAGACGGCCGACTTCGGCGACCCGGTGTTCCCGAACTATGTGATGAAACAGATGAACGGGGTACAGGTGGCCATCATCGGCCAGGCCTTCCCGTACACGCCAATTGCCAACCCGGGCTACCTCATCCCCGATTGGACGTTTGGCATCGACACCGACCACATGCAAAAAGTGGTCAACGAAGTGCGCAAGCAGGGGGCGCAGCTCGTGGTGGTGATTTCGCACAACGGTATGGATGTCGATCGCAAGATGGCCTCGCTGGTCGACGGTATCGACTGCATTTTCGGCGGCCATACCCACGACGCCGAAGCGGTCGCAGTGGAAATCCGTCGCCCGAACGGCGGCATGACCCTGGTGACCAATGCCGGCTCGCATGGCAAGTTCGTCGGCGTGATGGACTTCGACGTGCGCGGCGGCAAGATGGTCGGCTACCAGTACAAGCTGCTGCCGGTGTTCTCCGATCTGCTGCCGGCCGACAAGGACATGGAGGCGCTGATCGCCAAACACCGCGCGCCATACGAGTCCAAGCTGACCGAAGTGCTCGCCCACACCGAAGGGGTGCTGTACCGCCGCGGCAACTTCAATGGCACCTGGGATCAGCTGGTCGTCGATGCGATGCTGGCCGTGCGTGGCGGCGACATCGCGTTCTCGCCGGGGTTCCGCTGGGGCGGCAGCCTGCTGCCGAACTCGCCGATCACCCGCGAGGACATGATGACCCAGTTGGCGATCACCTATCCGTATTGCACGCTGACGGAAATGACCGGCGAAACGGTCAAGAACGTGATGGAAGACGTGTGCGACAACCTGTTCAACCCCGATCCGTACTACCAGCAGGGCGGGGACATGGTGCGGGTTGGTGGCTTGCACTACGCCTGCGCGCCCAACGAAAAAATGGGCAACCGCATTCAGGAAATGACTCTGAAGGGCAAGCCGATCGATTTCAAGAAAACCTACAAGGTCGCCGGCTGGGCACCGGTGCAGCAGGCGGCAGCAACACCGGACAACCCGCCGATCTGGGAAATCGTCGAGGAATATCTCAAGCACCAAAAGGTCATCAAGCCGCTCAAACCGAACGAGCCCAAGCTGATTGGTGTGAAAGGCAATCCGGGGCTGGCGGATTACCCGAACATGGTTTGATCCCCGACGCTTTCGCGACAAACGGCCCGCAGCGTGCTGCGGGCCGTTTGTCTGGGTAGAAGGCGTAGCCGGGCAGGGGCGCACATGCAATCGCGCGAAGCTCTCGTCATCGAGGCGAGGTGACGTCAACCTGGCGGTTGTGCAGGGAAGAAGGGCGTTCTTACCCGAAAAAGATCTAGCCTCGTCGCGGAGTGCATCAAGCGGCAAAAGATCATCGAGCAGCTCAAGCCGAACGAGCCCAAGCTGATAGCTCAGCGCTTCGCGCATGCGCAGCGGGCAGGCGTGGGCGCGGTGGAGCCGAGTGTGATTCCATCAGCGACGAAGCGCTCAGCCCGCGACGCAGCACCGAGAGCTCCGGGATGACCTCAACTTCTCGAACCGCCCGGTGCGCACCGGCATGGCGGATGGTGTGCGAGGGCCCGGTCAGGTCAGCCCGACCGGCCTGATCCGACGCCCTGAAGTTGTGTGAACAGGTGTGAAATATCGGTAGCAACACATTGATCTTGCCGCTATTTCGCCCGTTTGCTAGGCTACGTCCATGGGCCCGGAATGGCCCTTGGTCTTTTTTTGCGACGGCCCCAGGCAGAGTCATGCGTTCAGCCCATTTTTTTGCTGTGTTTCGTCCGCTAGGTTTGCACTGCCTTTTCCTGCTGGCGTGGGCCTGCAGCGGGCAGGCGTTGGGCGCAACGACACAGACGCGGCAAGACACGACGTCGGTCCATGCCGCGCAGCAAGTCAAACGCTCCTCTGCGACCAAGCAGGTGGTGTCGCAACGCACGGGGAGTAAAACGCAGCATCACGCTGCGCAGCGTTTGCACCAACAAGCCAAGTCCCGTTTCGAGCGGCAGCAGCGGCAGTCGGCAAAGGCCGCGTCTGCCGTCAAACACACCAGGACGGTGCGGCACGCGACCGAGCCGGGCACAGCCAACCAGATACGGCTTGCGTCCAGGCGGCAGCGTGCCGAAGATGCAATCCGGGTGAAGGCAGCTCGTGTCGCCTCCGTTGCGGCCTCAGAGCGTCCGGCCGACCGGTTTCAAGTCGCGGCTGAATCAACGGAGCAAAACGAAGACCCGGTTGCGCTGCGTTCAGGCTCGGCGTTGGTGGTCGACGAGAGCACCGATCGGGTGTTGCTGAGCAAAAACGCCGACACGGCGCGGCCGATTGCCTCGTTGACCAAATTGATGACCGCAGCGGTCATCCTCGACGCGCATCAGCCGATGGATCAAATGATCGAAATCACTGATGCAGACATCGATACGCTGAAATGGAGTTCGTCGCGCTTGCGCCCGGGGACGCGGCTGAGCCGCGAAGAGCTGCTCAAGCTCGCGTTGATGTCGTCGGAAAACCGCGCGGCGCATGCCCTGGCGAGGAACTATCCTGGCGGCCTGGCGGCATTCGTTGCCGCGATGAACGCCAAGGCGCGCGCGCTCGGCATGCATTCCACCCGGTATGTCGAGCCCACCGGTTTGTCGCCGCAAAACGAATCGACGGCGCATGATTTGGCCCTGCTGGTCAAGGCGGCCTACCATTACCCGCTGATTCGCGAATTTTCCACTCACCCGCAAAGCGAGGTCGATGTCGGTTCGCGCACCCTGCAGTTCCGCAACACCGACCACCTGGTCTTCAACCGCGGTTGGGACATCCTGCTGCAAAAAACCGGCTATATCAACGAGGCCGGGCATTGTCTGGTGCTGCAAACCCAATTCGAGGGCCGAAGGATCATAGTCGTGCTGCTCGACGCCTGGGGACGGTATTCACATTTCGGCGATGCCCAGCGCATCCGTAACTGGCTGCAGGCCAAGGGATTCGATGCGTTGCGCGATCCGGCGCAGCGTGACGCCGAAACCGCCGCACAGCGCCGCCGACAGCCGGCTTTGCTGCGCACCGCACTGGCCGAGCGCACTGTCGAACCGGGGAACTGACGGGAACTGACCCTGGGCCGACCGGCTCAGCGTCTGGGCCCTTTGTAGCCGAGAGCTGCAGAAATTTTTTGTGCCGTCATCTGGACTTTGTCCAGCCAGTCTTCCATCAGGCGATCTGCGGGGGCGGAAAGCGACAGACCGGCGACGAGCTCGCCGCTGTCGTCGTAGATTCCAGCGGCCATGCAGCGCACGCCCGGTTCGAGTTCCTCGTTGTCGCGGGCAACGCCGTCCACACGCACTCTGCTCAGCTCGCGTTCGAGTTGTT
Organism: Thiomonas sp.; assembly: GCA_050180155.1. Lineage (GTDB taxonomy): Bacteria > Pseudomonadota > Gammaproteobacteria > Burkholderiales > Burkholderiaceae_C > Thiomonas. Next base: position 3,323 of record JBFXEK010000026.1, read on the forward strand.
GCGCGTTGGTAATGCTGTTGCGCGTCTGGCCAGCAAGGCCGGTGCGCAAACAATACGCGCGCACCCGCGAGGCGTCGTCGGCGGCGAGAAACAACTTGCCTACCGAGGTCAAATGCAACGGCGCCCGACCGCCCACCGAGCGGATGACTTGCATGCCGGAGTATTCGCTATAGGTGCGCTCGATGTAGACGATTTCATCGCCCTGGCGAATGCTCAAATTCACCGGTTGATGCGTCAGGCGGTGCAGTTCGCGCATCGGCCCAAGTGCCGCACTGCGCACACTCAGGCGCGCCTTGACCAGATTGCCGTATTCGAGTAGCCGCATACCCAGGCGGTAGGTGCCGGCATCGACGCGCTCGACCAGGCCGCCGACGACCAAATCGCTGAGGATGCGGTGCGCGGTGGACGGGTGCAGCCCAGTGGTGGCGCCGATGTCCTTGAGCTGCATCGGGTCGGGATTGCGCGCCAGGACGTCGAGCACGGCAAAGGCCCGACCGAGCACTTGGATGGCCGGCTCCTCGGCCGTGGCAGGCTCGCTGGGAGGCGTGACGGAACGTTGCTGCATTGCAGTAATTTTATATACCGGGACGACGTTCTGTATACCGGAAATGTACCTTGTCAGCGCCGCCCTTTGGGCGTGCGGCGTCAGTCAGCCGCAAAACAAACGGCCGATAATGTGCTCATGAAACAGCGAGTCGGACTTTTCATTACCTGCCTGGCTGACGTGTTGCGGCCAAGCATTCCGATGGCTGCGGTCGAGTTGCTCGAAGCAGCGCATTTCGAAGTGCACGTGCCCATGTCGCAGACCTGCTGCGGGCAGCCGGGCTATAACTCGGGCGACAGCCGCAGCACGCTGCAGCTCGCGGAAAAATTCATCGATGAATTCGAGACGTTCGACTACGTTGTCGCGCCGTCGGGATCGTGCATGGGCACGATCAAGACACACTACCCGGACGTGTTGCGCAATCAGCCCGATTTGCTGCGCCGCTTCACCGCGCTGCAGCCGCGCTTGTTCGAGCTGACCGACTTCCTCGTCAACGTCGCCGCGGTGACCGCCGTGCCCGGCACCTTCGACGGCGAGGTGACGTATCACGATTCCTGCTCCGGGCTGCGCGAACTCGGCATCAAACACCAGCCGCGGCAATTGTTGTCGCTGGTGGCCGGTCTGCGATTGCGCGAAATGGAACAGTGCGAACAGTGTTGCGGATTCGGCGGCACGTTTGCAGTGAAATACGGCAATATTTCCGCGGCCATCGCCGACGACAAATGCGCCAATATCCAGGCCAGCGGCGCGCGCGCCGTGGTGTTGGGCGATCTGGGATGCATGTTGCAGATCGAGGGACGACTGCGGCGCCAAGGCGACGAGCGCACGCAGGTGTTGCACATCGCCGAAGTTCTCGCCGGAAAGACCTGAACGATGCAAGCGCAAACCATGCTGTTCAAGGCCCGCGCCGGGCAGAAACTGGCCGACGTGCGGCTGCAGCAAAACCTCAAAAAGCTATCGACCAAATTTGTCAGCGGGCGTGCCGCGGCGATTGCGGCGCTCGATGGATTCGAACAGATCCGTGACGAGGCGGTGAAGCGGCGCAACGTGGCCTTGCGCGCGCTGGACGTGTGGCTGGAACGCTTCGAGGCCGAGGCGCAGCGTCACGGCACCACGGTACTGTGGGCGCAAACGCCGCAGCAGGCCGCCGACCTGGTGGTGCAGATCGCACGGCGGCACGGTTGCACGCAGGCGATCAAAACCAAGTCGATGGTGTCGGAGGAAATGGGATTGAACGCGGCGCTGGGCGCCGCGGGGGTGCAAGTCACCGAAACCGATCTGGGCGAATACATTTTGCAGATCAACGGCAATGAACCGCCGTCGCACATCATCGCCCCGGTGGTGCACAAAGACAAGGAGGAAATCGCCGATCTGTTTGCTAAAACGCACCACACCCCGCGCAAGACCGACATCCCGCAGATGACGCGCGAGGCGCGCGAAGTGCTTCGCGCCAAATTTCTCGCTGCAGACATGGGGATCACAGGAGGAAACTTTCTCGTGGCCGAAACTGGTTCGGTGGCGCTGGTGACCAACGAAGGCAACGAGGGCATGTGCACCATTTTGCCGCGTGTGCACGTGGCGGTGACCGGAATCGAAAAGGTGCTGCCCACGCTCGAAGACTTGGCCGCCGTGATGCGTTTGTTGCCGCGCTCGGCAACCGGGCAGAGCATCAGCAATTATTTTTCTGTGCTCACTGGGCCGCGTCGCGCAGGCGATCAGGATGGGCCGGAGCATATGTACGTGGTGCTGCTCGATGGCGGTCGCAGTAGCCTGCTGGGGGGTGCATTTGCCGAGATGCTGCGTTGCATTCGCTGCGGCGCATGTATGAATCATTGTCCGGTGTACCAGAAGGTTGGCGGACACACCTATGGCTGGGTTTACCCCGGACCAATGGGTTCGGTGCTCACGCCGAGCTATCAAGGTCTGGCGCAGACGCAGGATCTGCCGCAGGCGGCGACGCTGTGCGGACAATGCCAGGCGGTTTGCCCAATGAAAATCCCGCTTCCGGATCTGCTGCGCAAACTGCGCGAGCAGCAATTCGACCGGCAGTTGCGACCGGGCATGGAGCGCTGGGCGCTGCGGCTGTGGAGCTACGCGGCACGCCACCCGTGGCTGTACCGACCGGGAGCAAAAACGGCGTCATGGCTGCTGCGCCTGCTCGCCGGGCAGCGCCGGCGCATCCATCACCTGCCTGGTGCCGGTGGCTGGACGGCGTATCGCGATTTGCCCGTTGCCGCGCAGAGCACGTTCAAGCAACAGTTCGCCAGGCGCAGCGCGCAGCGATCGTTTGGTTGAGCGCCATGAGCGCCGTAGCCGTCAATCCTGGGCGGCGGTATGCGCGGCCAGCGGGTCGAACCAGCGGCCGCCGCGGTAGATTTCAAACGGAGTGAAATGCGACTTGTACGCCATTTTGCGGCTGTGCGCGATCCAGTAACCGAGGTAGACGTGCGGCAGTTGCATCCCCCTGGCCTGCTCGATCTGCCACAAAATGTTGTAGGTACCGTAGCTGCTGGCCGGGTCTGCGGGTTCAAAAAACGTGTACACGGCTGACAGCCCGTCGGACAGGACATCGACGACCGACACCATTTTGAGCGCGCCGGTTTGCTCCCCAGCCGTCGGCGGCTCGCGAAACTCGACCAGCCGTGTGTTGACCCGGCTTTGCAACAAAAACTGCGCATACTGGTCGATGCTGTCCTGATCCATGCCGCCGCCGGTATGGCGCATGGCCTGGTAGCGCAGGTAGAGCTGGTAATGCTCGGGAATGAAGCCGAGCTTGAGCACGCGCACGCACAGATTGGCATGACGTTTCCATGCCCGCCGCTGCGCGCGGGTGGGGGTGAACCGCGCCGCGAGGATGCGAATCGGCAGGCAGGCCTGGCAATCTTCGCACTGCGGCCGGTAAGTGAACAGGCCGCTGCGGCGAAACCCGGCATGCACCAGATCGGAGTAGACGTCGGCGTTGATCAAGTGGCTGGGCGTGGCCACCTGCGACCGCGCCATGCGGCCGGGCAGGTAACTGCATGGATAACTCGCCGTGGCGTAGAACTGCAGGGTGGTCAGCGGAAGTTCTTTGGGATGAGTCACAGCCAGTGCGCGCAATCGGTGAGGAATGTCGATTCATCATACTGCCAGCTCGGTACCGGTGGCCGTTGCGTGGCTTGCTCCACACGATGGATGAAATCGGTGCGGGGGATCGGCCCGGCGCCCATCTGGGCGAGAAACGCGGTTTGCTGCTGGCAGTCGATGAGTGCGATGTCGTTGCGCAGACAAAAGCCGCACAGCGCCATCAACAGCGTTTTGGAGCCGTCGGCGATGGTGGTGAACATCGACTCGCCGTAGAACATCCGCCCGATGCACACGCCGTACAACCCGGCCTTGAGCGTGTCGTGCTCCCATAACTCGAAGCTGTGCGCCAGGCCGCGGGCGTGCAGCGCGGTGTAGGCGCGTAGCATCTCGGGGGTGATCCACGTGCCGCTGGCTGCCCGCTGCGCGCCGCACTGCTGCATCACGCTGGGAAATGCCGTGTCGATGCGCAGCCGTACCGCCGGGTTGCGCAACAGCCGCCGTGCTGATTGCTTGAGCGAACGTGTCACCCGCAGGCATTGCGGTTGCAGCACCATGCGCGGGTCGGTGCTCCACCACAAAATCGGCTCGCCCGGGCCGAACCACGGGAAAATGCCACGACGGTAGGCGCGCTCCAGCGTGGCGGCGTCGAGGCGCCCGCCCGCGGCAAGCAAGCCGGGGAACGGCGACAATGCCGGCAGTGCTTGCGAAACCGGGGGAAAATCGTCGCCGGGAGCGAGTTGCGCAATGCGCCAATTCATGGCCAAAGCAAGGAAACGATCATCATGTCAATTTACCAATTTGCCCAGTGGCGGCCCGAGCTCGCTGCCGATGCCTACGTGGCTCCCGGGGCGCACGTCATCGGCCGTGTGCGCTTGCAGTCGCGTGCCAGCGTCTGGTTCGATGCCGTGCTGCGTGGCGACAACGAACCGATCGATATCGGCGAAGAGTCCAACGTCCAGGACGGCGCCGTGCTGCACACCGACCCGGGCTTTGTGCTCACGGTCGGGCCGCGAGTGACCATCGGGCACCAGGCGATGCTGCACGGCTGCAGCATCGGCGAAGGCAGCCTGATCGGCATTCAGGCGGTGATCCTCAACGGTGCGCAGATCGGGCGCAACTGCCTCGTCGGCGCCGGTGCCCTGGTCACGGAGGGCAAGGTTTTCCCCGACGGCGTGCTGATTCTCGGTTCGCCCGCGCGGGTGGCGCGCGAACTCACCGCCGAGGCCATCGCCGCGATGGCGGCCAACACGCAACATTACATCGAGCGTGCACGGCGTTTTGCCCAAGACCTCCAACGGATTCAGCCATGAGCGATCGACTCGTCAAATTCGTCCTCGGGGCAGGGCAGGTGCGCGGTGTGCTGGTGCGGCTGGAAAGCACCTGGGTCGAATTGCAAAAGCGGCGCAGCTATCCGCAAGGCGTGGCCGCGCTGGTCGGGCAGATGGCCGCGGCCAGCGCGTTGATGGCCGGCAGTTTGAAGTTCGATGGCTCGCTCATCCTGCAAATCCAGGGAGATGGGCCGCTCAAGCTCGCCGTGGCCGAATGCCAGCCCGATTTCGGCTTGCGTGCGACGGCGAAAATGGCCGATGACATGCCCGACGACACGGTCTTACCGTCGGAACTGCAGGCGCTGGTCAACCTGCACGGCCAGGGACGCTGCGCCATCACCCTCGATCCGCGTGACCGCCAGTCGGGAATGCAGCCGTATCAAGGCATCGTCGCGCTCACCGACGCGCAAGGACACACATTGCCATCGCTGGCAGCGATGCTCGAACAATACCTGGCGCAATCCGAGCAGATCGATTCACAGCTCATGCTCGCCAGCAGCGAGCAGGCGGTTTGCGGTTTGCTGCTGCAGCGCATGCCGGCAGCGCAACCGACCTCGCCGACTGCCGAAACTCCGCAGGAAGCGTTTTCCCGTGCCCGCCATCTCGTCGCGACGCTGACCAAGCAGGAACTGCTCGAACTGCCACCCGAGGACATTTTGCGCCGGTTGTTCTGGGAGGACGATGTGCGCGTGTTCGCGCCGCTGTCGCCGCGATTTCATTGCACCTGTTCGCGCGAGCGGGTGGCGGGTATGCTGCGTCTGCTCGGACGAGACGAGGTGCAGGCCATTTTGGCCGAGCGCGGCGAAGTCGACGTGCGCTGCGAGTTCTGCGGCCAGGGCTACGCCTTCGATGCGGTGGACGCCGCGCAGGTGTTCGTCGATACCGTGGCGCAGCCGCCCGTGGCCACACGCCCTCACTGAACGCCCGAGGCCGCCACGGCCGCGCTGGCCGGTGTGCTGGGCGCGCTGGCCGGCGGCACGATCTGCACAAAAATCTCGTCGGGCTTGACCATGCCCATTTCGCGTCGTGCCTGATCCTGCACCCCGCTCAAGCCGGTTTGCAGGTCGTGCACCCGCGCCGCCAGCCGGTCGTTTTCCGCCTGAAGCTGTGCGTTGGCCTGGTTTTGTTGCGCCAGTTGGTTTTCCAGCCGCTGCACGGCAAACCAACTGCGCTCGCCAAACCACAGCGGCCACTGCAACAGCAGCAGCAGGCTCACGAGCAGCACGGTGACCCAACGCATGATGATCTCGGTCGTCGGCCCATGCTGGCGGCGTCGCGGCGATGCCGTGGTGCGTGCGTGCTCAGCGCACGTTGTAGAACACCTCGCGGCCGAGGAAGCGCGCGGTTTCGCCCAGGTTTTCCTCGATGCGCAGCAATTTGTTGTACTTGGCGATACGGTCGCTGCGCGACAGCGAGCCGGTCTTGATCTGCCCGGCATTGACCGCCACGGCCAGATCGGCGATCAGGCTGTCTTCGGTTTCACCCGAACGGTGCGAAATCACCGC
>JBFXEK010000027.1:0-9736 GCA_050180155.1 Thiomonas sp.
CCTCCTCCATCCCACCATGAGCACAGAACAAACCACCGACACCCCAGCGGCCAACGGCGCGCATACCCACGCGTTTCAAGCCGAGGTGCGGCAACTGCTGCATCTCGTCACCCACTCGCTGTATTCTAACCGCGACATTTTTTTGCGCGAGCTGATTTCCAACGCCTCCGACGCCTGCGACAAGCTGCGTTTCGAGTCGATCGACGACCCGGCGCTGATGGAGGGCGGCGGTGATCTGCGCATCCGCATCAGTGTCGATGCCGACAAACGTCTGTTGACCATCAGCGACAACGGCATCGGCATGACCGTGGAAGAGGCCGTGGAGCATCTGGGCACCATCGCCAAGTCGGGCACGCGCGAGTTCATGCAAAAACTCGGCGACAAACAAAAACCCGATGCTGCGCTGATCGGCCAGTTCGGTGTGGGCTTTTATTCCGGCTTCATGGTCGCCGACCGCATCACCGTCGAGTCGCGCAAGGCGGGCATGGCCGAAGACCAAGGCGTGCGCTGGAGCTCCGACGGCACCGGGGAGTTCACCGTCGAGACCATCACCCGGGCGCAGCGCGGCACCGACGTCATCCTGCACCTGCGCGCCGACGCCGAAGACACGCCGCACGAAGACAAAATCGACAAATACCTGCGTCCCTGGACGCTCAAGGATCTGATCGGCAAATACTCCGACCACATTTCGCTGCCCATCGAAATGCGCAAGGAGAAGTGGGATCAGGAGCAGAGCAAATACGTCGCCACGGATGAGTGGGAGCAGGTCAACAGCGCCGCCGCGCTGTGGACGCGCAGCAAGGCCGACATCACCGACGAGCAGTATCTGGAGTTCTACAAGCAGCTCAGCGGCGACAGCAACCCGCCGCTGCGCTGGACGCACAACCGCGTCGAAGGTCGCAGCGAGTACATCCAGTTGCTCTACATTCCGTCGAAGGCGCCGCTGGATTTGTGGGATCGGCAGCAAAAAGCCGGGGTCAAGCTGTACGTCAAACGGGTGTTCATCACCGACGACGCCGAAAGTCTCATGCCCACTTACCTGCGCTTCGTCCGCGGGGTGATCGACAGCGCGGACCTGCCGCTGAACGTCTCGCGCGAAATGCTGCAGGAAAGCCGTGACGTGCGCGCCATTCGCGAAGGCTCGGTCAAGCGCGTGCTGGGCATGCTCGAAGACCTGGCAGGCAGCGACGACGCCGCCGAGCGCGATAAATACGCTGCGTTCTGGAAAGAGTTCGGCGCGGTGCTCAAGGAGGGCTTCGGCGAAGACTTCGCCAACCGCGAGCGCCTGGCCAAGCTGCTGCGCGCCGCGTCCACCCACAGCGAGGATGACGCGCAGACCGTGTCGCTGGCCGATTACGTCAGCCGCATGAAGCAAGGGCAGAAAGCGATTTACTACATCACTGCGGAAACGCCGAAAATCGCCCGCTCCAGCCCACAGCTCGAAATTTTCCGCAAAAAAGGCGTCGAGGTGCTGCTGCTCACCGACCGGGTGGACGAATGGATGCTGGGCTTTTTGCACGAGTTCGACGGCAAGCCGCTGCAGTCGGTGGCGCGCGGCGCAGTCGACCTCAGCGACATCAAGGGCACAGAAGACCAGGACGGCGAATCCAAGGAGGAACAGCAGTCCGGTGACCATGCCACCTTGATCGAGCGCTTCAAACAGGCACTGGGCGAGCGTGTGCACGACGTGCGCGTGTCCAGCCGTCTGGTCGATTCCCCTGCTTGCCTGGTGGCGACAGAAGATGGCATGAGCGCGCATCTGGCGCGACTACTCAAACAGGCCGGGCGCGAGGAGGCGGCGCAGGCCAAAGCCATTTTGGAGATCAACCCGGGGCATGCGCTGGTCAAGCGCGTGGCCACCGACGAGGCGCATGCCGCCGACCTGGCGCAGGTGGTGTTCGACCAGGCGGTGTTGGCCGAGGGCGGACAGCTCGACGACCCGGCGGCGTACGTGCGCCGGGTCAACGCCTTGCTCACCGGTTGATCTCGCCCGCAGGTGGCAGCGGCAGCGCGGGGGCTGCCGTGGCCATCGTCTTGCTTCAGCTCACCCAGCTCACCACGCTGAGCATGGCCAGCAGCAGCATCCACAGCAGCACAGAGCGCCACACCAAGCCGACGACGCTGCGTAAATGCGCTGGCTGCGGCACGGCGCCGGGCATTTGCGGCACGCTGCCCGGCGGCTGATCGGCGTCACCCTCCTGCAGCCAACCGGGCTCGGTGGGGGGCAGCGGCGCGGCACCCGCCGTCGCCCCGAGACGGATGCCCACGGCACCTGCGGCCGAGGCCAGCATCACCCCGGTATTGCGGTTGGGCCAGAGCTGGGCGTAGCTGCGCCAGACATCGACCGCGTCCTCGAAATTGCCCACGATGGCGTAGCCGATGGCCGTCAGCCGCGCCGGCACCCAGTCGAGCAGATCGAAGGCTTTTTGCGCGAAGCCGCGCAGCGCCGGGCTGGCTTCGCTGTCGGCGCTGTTCCATTTGCCTGCGACGTAGTCGCTGAGGCGGTAGAGCACGGCGCCGGCCGGGCCGATGGGCAGGATGAACCAGAAAAACACTCCGAGCACGTAACGCTGCACCGAGACCAGTGCATGCTCGATGGTCTGCTGCGTGATGTCGCTGGCGCTCATATCGACGGTGTCGAGCGCTTTCCATTGCCGCAGCAGGCTGCGCGCCGTGGCCGCATCGTTGTGGTTCAGCGCGTCCTGGATGTCGGTGACGTAATGGCTGAACTGGCGAAAGCCGAGGGTGAAATACAGCACCGCGACGTTCCATGCCAGCGCCAGCAACACGCTGTAGTGCCGTGCAGTCAGGTACACACCCAGGGTGAGCAGGCTGGGCAGCAGCACGGCGATGAACCAGGCGGCAACGCCGTGGCGTGCCTGTCCGGCGTCGAAATTGCGTGACGCCAGGTCGGCCAGACCTTGCCGCAGGCGGTAAACGGCGCTGCCACGTCCAAGAGGTTTGAGTTGCTCGATCAGCAGCGCGATCAGGACGGAAAGAAAGGCCATAGCGTCTATGCTACGCAATCAACAGCCGATACAGATTGCGCAGCATGGCCGCCGTGGCGCCCCAGATGACGTAGCGGCGGTCGGCCACGGTGTAGGGGATGAGCAAAAACTGGCGGCGCAGCGCAAGGCCGGTGTGCGGGTCGGTCTGTGGCGAGACCCATTCGCGGTGCTCGTGGTGCTGCGGGTCCATCAAAAACGCCAACGGCACGTCGAAGACTTCGCTGACCTCCCCGGGCTGCGCCTGCCAGCCCTGCGTCTGTGTCAGCAAAGCGACGACCGGCGACACGGCGTAGCGCGACGCCGTGCGGTATAGCGGCAGAGTGCCCAGCACCTCGGTGCCGTGCGGCGTCAAACCGATTTCCTCGTGCGCCTCGCGCAGCGCGGTGACAGCCGGGTGCAGATCCTGGCGGTCGCGGCGTCCTCCGGGGAAGCTGATTTGCCCGGCATGCTCGTGCAGATCGAGAGTGCGGCGGGTCAGCAGCACGTGCAGCCCCTGCGGCTGCGGCACCAGGCCGACGAGCACCGCAGCGCCGCGCAGCGGCCCGTCGTTCAGGCGTAACGAGTCTTCGAACATTTCCGGTTGCCACGCCGGTGGCCTGGCAAAGCGCTGCCGCAGCCACTGCGGCGTCAGTCTGTCGGCGGCGACGGCCGGCAACGCCGTGTCGCGCCCGAGCAAACGGGCGCTTTGCGGGTCGGGAGCGGTGCGGGGATCGGACAAGGGCAAGCAGAGGCGGGGACAAAAAGAGCCGACGTGCAGGGTGCAGGTCGGCTCCGGGGCAGCGCAGCGAGTTTGCTGCGGCTGGATGGTCTGCGGCGCAGATCAGCCTCGCGCTGCGCTGGCTTGCGTCGCGGCGGCCGATTTCAGCACCAATTTTTCCTTGATGCGCGCCGACTTGCCCGAACGGTCGCGCAGATAGTACAGCTTGGCGCGGCGCACGTCACCGCGGCGTTTGACTTCGATCGAGGCGATTTGCGGCGAATAGAGCTGAAAGGTGCGCTCCACGCCTTCGCCGGCAGAAATTTTGCGCACGATGAAGCTGGAATTCAGCCCGCGGTTGCGCTTGGCGATGACCACGCCTTCGTAGGCCTGGTTGCGCTTGCGGTTGCCTTCGACCACTTTGACCGACACGACCACGGTGTCGCCAGGGTTGAATGGGGGGAAGGTTTTGCCGGCGCTCAGGCGGGCGATTTCTTCCTGTTCGAGGGTTGCGATCAAATTCATAAGGGCTCCGATGATCTTGCCTGCCAGGAGTTGGCTGATTGGGTTGATGGATGGGCAACGCCAGTTTTGCACGCCCTCGGCATGGGCAAACCAAGCCGGACGTCCGAAGGGGTGACTGCACGCTTTGACTCAAAGCCGCAGGCCTCACCCCCCAAGCCTCTGGCGTCACCCGGTTGGCAGCAGAGGATCAAACAGTGCATTATATCCAAGCCCGGCGAGGAATTGCATGTCCTGCGCCGACAGCGCGCGCTCGCGGTACAGACGCACGAGTAAATCCGGGCGGCGCTGCGCGGTCAGCCGCAGCGATTGCTCGTGCCGCCACTGTGCGATGCGCGCATGGTCGCCGCTGAGCAGCACGGCGGGCACGGGCAGACCTTGATGGACTTCGGGCCGGGTGTAGTGCGGGCAGTCGAGCAGACCATTGGCGAAGCTGTCCTCTTGCGCCGACTCGGCGCTGCCGAGCACGCCGGGTAGCAGGCGGCTGGTGGCGTCGAGCAGGGCCAGCGCGGCGATTTCACCGCCGGAAAGGACGAAATCGCCCAGGCTGATTTCGGCATCGACCCGACGGTCGATGAGGCGTTGATCCACGCCTTCGTACCGCGCACACAGCAGCGTGACGCCAGGCGATTGCGCCACCTCGGCCACCAGCGCCTGATCGATGCGTCGGCCGGTCGGCGATAGCAGCCAGACCGGGGCTGGCGGGCAGGCCGCGGCGGCGCGCGCTGTGGCAATGGCGTCGAGCGTGCGCTCCAGCGGTTCGGCCAGTAGGACCATGCCTGGCCCGCCGCCATAAGGTCGGTCGTCGATGGTGCGGTGCGCGTCCGTGGTGAAGTCGCGCGGATTCCAGCAGTGCAGTTGCATCTGTCCCGTGGTGAACGCGCGGCGCGACACGCCCTGTTGCCGCAGCACGTCGAAGTACGCCGGGAACAGGCTGACGATGTCAAAACGCAGCATGGGCAGGGCGGGGTGGCACTTCAGCCGGGGGCGCAGAAGGTGTGAATGCACCCGGCGCGGCCAAGTGGGGCGGGCCGTTCATACACGCTCAGGCGGCCTAGTCGTAGCTCGCGTCCCATTGTGCAACGATGGTTTTGGCTGGCAGGTCGACCGAGTCGATATACGCTTGAACGAAAGGAATCAGGCGCTCACGCGGCGCGCGTCCGGGCGGGTTGTCGGGGCGCTGGATGCGCAAAATGGCGTGCGCTGCGCTGTCGAGCAGGCCGACGACTTCTCCCAGATCATCGCCTTGCGGGTTGCGCACCCGGCAGCCGATCAGATCGGCCCAATAGAACTCTCCATCGTCGGCAGGCGGAAAATCCGCCCGCCGCACGGCAACCACCTGCCCGCGCAAGACCAATGCGGCATTGCGCTCGCTCAGGCCGTCCAGCAGCGCGACGAGCGCGCTGCCGTGGCGCCGGACCAAACGCACCTTGAACGCGCTGGCCGGGCCGGGCAAGCCGGGGCGCTTCAACCACCAGGTTTTGGCCTTGAGCAATGCAGCGGCCTGTGGGTCGTCGGGGGCGACTTTCACCCAGCCCCGCACACCCCAGGCATCGAGCACATGTCCGACTTGTTGCAAGTCGTCTGGATCAGACATGGCTTGGCAGAAAACGGCACGCTGCACGTGCCGGGCAGGCCGGCCGCGTACCCATGATGCACCGATGATTCGATCCGGCCGAAATCAGGCGGTGGTCGGCGCGGCGGCTTGCGCCGCCTCTTTTTGCGCGGCTTTGACCAGGCGTTGCACCGTGGGCGAGACTTGCGCGCCGACGCTGGTCCAGTGGTTCAAGCGGTCGGTGGCGATGTGCAGCGGAACCTCGGCGCCGCGGGCGATCGGGTTGTAGTAACCCAGGCGCTCGATGTAGCGCCCGTCGCGACGGCTGCGCGAGTCGGTGGCGACGATGTGGTAGAACGGGTGCGATTTGGCACCGGCACGGGTCAAACGGATCACGACCATGTTGTTTCCTTGTGAAAAAACGCGCCTGCGGCACAGGCCGCGGGTGATGTCAAGCTGGCGTCAAGCGGCGGCATGCAGCGGCTGGCAAAACCGGCGCTGGCACGGCCCGGGCACCAGCCGACGCGCGTTTCCTGACGTGTCAACCGCCTGACCGATGGCTGTCGCACCCCGGCAATCGCACGCAGATGCACGCGCACATGCACATCATCCCCGTCGCTCATCCCGCTTCTCTCGCAAAGTAAGTAGCGGTTTGCCTAGCCGTTCTGCCCAGTTTGCAGCCGCTCGAATAAACTCATCATTATAAACATGACCACCAGCCCTGCCGAAGACTCTGCCATGCCAGACAGTTCCATCCGCGCCGCCACCCCTGCCGACCTCGAGCAAATCACCGCCATTTACCGTCACCACGTGCTGCATGGCACTGGCACGTTCGAAACCTCACCGCCCGATTCCGCCGAAATGCAGCGCCGCATGCACGAAGTGCACGCGCGCGGCCTGCCCTGGCTGGTCGCCGCTGGCGGCGACGATGGGCGACAGGTAGCCGGTTTTGCCTACGCCAACTGGTTTCGTGCGCGCGAAGCGTACCGCTTCTCCCTGGAAGATTCGATTTACATCGCGCCGCAGCAGCAGCGCCAAGGGCTGGGAGGGCGCCTGCTCGCTGCGCTGATCGAGGCCTGCACCGCGCTGGGGGCGCGGCAGATGCTTGCCGTCATCGGCGATTCGGCCAATGCCGGCTCGATCGGCCTGCACCGCGCCAAGGGTTTCGACGAAATCGGCCGCATGCCGGCGGTGGGCTGGAAATTCGACCGCTGGCTCGACGTGGTAGTGATGCAGCGCGCGCTGGGCGCGGGCGCCACCACTCCAGCCGTTTGAGTCGCCGCGATGTCCACGGCCGCGATGTTCAAAGACCGCTTCACTGCCGCCTTGCTCGCCTTGATCGCCGGGGTGGTGGGCGGGCATCGGTTTTATTTGCACGGCGGGCGCGATGTCTGGGGTTGGTTGCACCCGCCGGCGTTGGCGCTCGGGCTTTATGGGGTCTGGCGATTCGTCGTCGCCGGGCAGGGGGATGTGCTCACCTGGGTGTTGCTCGGCGTGGGCGTGGCGCTGGTCATCGCCGTGGTCGTGCAGACGTTGGTCATCGGCCTGACTGCCGACGAAGCCTGGGATGCGCGCTGGAACGCCGCGAGCAGCCGGCGCAGCGCCAACGGATGGGGGCCGGTGCTGGTCGTGATTTTCGCCTTGTTCGCCGGTGTGGGTTCGCTCACCGGCGCGCTGGCTTACGTGCTGCAGCGCTACTTCGGCGGCGGTTGACCGACGCGGCGCTCACAGCGGGCCGAGGCGGGTGATGCGTTGCCCTTGCGCAAGGCAGCGCCGCGCCTGCTCGGCCACCGCCACGCCATCGAGCCAGCCCTGCGGCCAGATCTCCGCCAGCGGCACGAGCACGAAGGCGCGTTGCGTCATGCGCGGGTGCGGCAGGGTCAGCGTTTGGCTGTTGCGCCGCAGCTCGGCGTAGAGCAACAAATCGAGGTCGAGACAGCGCGGCGCGTTGTGCTGCCCGACGGGGCGCGCACGGCCGTGCGCCGCTTCGATGCGCAGCAGCGCGTCGAGCAGGGCGTCGGCCGACAGTGCCGTCTGCACGCGAACCACGGCGTTCCAGTAATCCGGCCCGCCGGCGTCCTGCGGCGCGGTACGGTACAGGCTGGAGCGCGCCGCCACCCGCGTCAGCGGCAAGGCGTCGATGTCGCGCACCGCGGCGCGCAGGTTGGCGGCGCCGTCGCCGAGGTTGGCGCCCAGCGCGACGTAGGCGGTGACTTCGTCGGCGCAGCGCATGGTGCAATCACTCGGCTGCAGGCGAACCAGCGGCGCCACCCGGCTCGGCCGCCGCCGGTTTTTTCCGGCGTCTGCGGCGTTTGGCTTTGCCCGCGCCGCCCTGGGCCGGCACGGCGGCGAGCATGGCGGCACGGCCTTCGGCGTCGGCCTGCTGGAAAGCCTCCCACCACTGCACCAGCGCGGGGTCGGCCTGATCGCTGCGCCCGCGCAGGCTCAAGAAGTCGAAAGCGGCGCGAAATCGCGGGTGCGCCAGCAGGCTGTTGGCGTAGCGCGGGGTGCGGCGCTCGAAGCGCGACTGCAGCGACCAGATTTCGCGCATGTCGGTCGCGATGCGGCGCTGGATCGCCAAGCGTTCGGCCTGCGCCGCCAGCACCTCGCCGGCAGCTTGATCCAGTGCCATCAGCGGCGTTGCGCCTTCGGCTTGCAGCGCCTTCCAGCGCTGTTCGACGTCGTGCCACAGGAGACAAGCAAAAAGAAAGCTCGGGCTGGCGGTTTTGCCCTGGGCGATGCGTGCGTCGGTGTCTTGCAGCGCGTTGGCGATGAAGCGCTCGCCTTCGGGTTTCTCCAGCACCGGATCGAGCAAGGGCAGCAGCCCGTGGTGCAGGCCGAGGCGGCGCAATTGCTGCAGCGAGGCCACGGCATGTCCGGTTTGCAGCAGCTTGACGGTTTCGTCGAACAGCCGCGCCGCAGGGACGTTGGCCAGCAGATCGGCGCTGGGGCCGATGGCCTGCAGCGTGGCGGTTTCGATGTCGAAACCCAGCTTGGCGGCGAAACGCGCCACCCGCAGCATGCGCACCGGGTCTTCGCGGTAACGCGCCGCCGGCTCGCCGATCATGCGCAGCCGGCGCTGCTTCAAGTCGTCGATGCCGTGGTGGTAGTCGACGACGACGTCGCGGATCGGGTCGTAGTACAGCGCGTTGACGGTGAAGTCGCGTCGCTCGGCGTCTTCGTCGAGCGTGCCCCAGACGTTGTCGCGCAGCACGCGGCCGCTGCTGTCGACCGCCAGGGTTTTGTCCGCCAGGGTCTTGCGCGCAGTGCGTTCGTTGTCGCTGACCGCCTCGACGGCCTGCGGGTCGTGCAGCGCGCGGTAGGTCGAGACCTCGATGATTTCGCGCCCGTGCATGACGTGAACGATGCGAAACCTGCGGCCGATGATGAACGCGCGCTTGAACAGCGGCTTGACCTGCTCGGGGGTGGCGTTGGTGGCGACGTCGAAATCCTTGGGCTTGAGTCCAAGCAGCAGGTCGCGCACTGCGCCGCCGACGATGTAGGCCTCGAATCCGGCCTGCTGCAGCGTTTGCACGGTGTTGCGCGCGCTCGGGGGGATGCGGCTGGCGTCGATTTGGTGCTGCGCGCGCGGCAACTCGCGGCGCTGGCCGCGGCGTGGCGCGGCGTCTTTGGATTTGTTTGCGGTGAACAGACGGTTGATGAATCGGCGGATCATGTCGACAACTGAAGTGTGGGCCAGCCTTTTTCGCGGGCGACGGCGGCCAGCAACGGGTCGGGATGGACGACGACCGGGTGCGTGGCGCGTTCGAGCAGTGGGCGGTCGTTGATCGAGTCGGAATAAAACCAGATCTGGCCGAAATCGTCCCATTGCAGACCGAGCGACGCCAGCCACTGCTCGGTGCGGGTGATCTTGCCTTCGCGGAACGACGGTGTGCCCACCCAGCGGCCGGTGTAGCGGCCCTGCGCGTCGCGTTCGAGCTCGACGCCGATGAG
>JBFXEK010000028.1:0-9640 GCA_050180155.1 Thiomonas sp.
ACTGACCCGCTGTACACGCGGCTGCGCCCGCGTCGTGCAGCCGCTCGCCCTGCGGCGGGCTGCGGCCAACACGCGGGGCACGGCCAGTGCGCCACGCGCGGGGCAGGGCGAGTTCTTCAGTTCGTCGTCTGCGCCTTGGGCTGCAGCGAAGCGCGATACAGCGCCACGGCCTGCTCGAACTGCCGGGCGTCGAGCAATGCACGCATGCGATCGACACAAGCTGCCCGCATCGCCACCAGCGCCGCTTCCTGCTTGCCGATATCTGCGATCAGCGCCTGCCGCTCAACGGTATCGCCCATGCCGCTGAGCAGGGCGTCCCGCAGTTTGAGCCGGGTTTGCGCCAGTTGATCTTCCGCCGCCTTGCGCTTGGCCGGTGCGGTTTTCAGCCATTGCGCAAATTCTTCTTGCTGCCGGGCGTCGAGCTTGAGTTCCTGCGCGCGCTGCTTGATCACCGGCACCAAGGCGACGACCGGCTCGGCCAGCGAATAAGCCGGACTGTCGGCATGGGCTGCCCCCCAAGCCGCCACGCCAACCGTGGCCATCAACCCGCCGAGCGGCAGACGCCACTGGAACGGAACACGACTCAATAGACGCATGATTTCTCCCTCGATTGCGCCATCTGCGCTGATGAAACGGCAAGATGTAACCATTGGTCACATCCAAGTTTTGATCCAGGCCAAGTCAAACCATCGCCGCGGCAATTCGCCGCATCGGGGTCAAAAGGGAAGTTCACATCTCGAAGCATCCCGGAGAGAGCGTCGCGCCAGATGTAGTTACATTTGATATAGATCAAACGAAAAGTTTGCCGCGGCGAAATGCCGCGCATGAACCGGCATAGGCTGTCAGCCGTCCGCGTCTGCTGCCAGATTTGCGGCAGGTCATGACGGATGAGCACGCCGCACCGGCTATCCGGATGGGGTCTGTCCAAACGCCATCAGGGTTTTCCCAGCGGCGATTTGCCATCTTGCTGACTGATCCATATCAGCGAATACTGATTCACGGATATGGGGTGGACCGTCCAGCGGCCCCAAGACCGCAATCCAGTCAACACACTGCTTGAAGGAGTCTTTATGTCGGAACTGTTAGGCATCTACCCGACGTGGTACGTGCCGCAAATCGGCACTGCCTGGGTGATGGGCATCATCGGCACGATCCACGTGCTGGCTTCCAACACCTCCGTTGGCGCTGCCATTCTGTTTGCATTGCTCGAAAGCCGCTCAGTACGCGAGAACAAACCGGAAATCATGCAGTACATCAAAAAGTACGGCATGTTCTTGCTGGTGTTCTCCTACATCTGGGGGTCGGTCACCGGCCCGGGCATCTGGTATTCGGTGACGGTTGCCAGCCCGCGCGGTATTTCGGCGTTGATCCACAACTTCGTCTGGGTTTGGGCGACCGAATGGGTGTTTTTCACCGTCGAGGTCATCGGCGTCTATGCATTGGTTTACACCATCGGCAAAATCGACCCGAAAACGCACCTCAAAATCACCTGGACTTTCGTCGTCAGCTCGGTCGCCACGCTGGTGCTGATCGTCGGCATTCTGTCGTTCATGATGTGGCCGGGCAGCGATCGCTGGTATCTGACCGGGTCGGTGTTCGACGCGTTTTACAACCTGAACTTTGCCGCCCAGCTCGCAGACCGCGGCTTTCTCATGCTCACCTCGGCAGCGGTGGTCGGCAGCATCATCGTGGCCGCCATTCCCAAAGGAGACCCGCTGCGCAAAGACGTCGGACAGACGGTCGCCAAACTGGGGCTGACGGGTTTGATCGGCGGCGCGCTGGCGTTCATGTGGTACGTGGCGACATTGCCGCCCAACGCGCTGGTCATCCTCAAAGACCGCCTGCCGCACTGGTTCGGTTACATCGATTTTCGCGTCACCACCTTCATTCCGCTGGCCGTTACGTCGCTGCTCATCGGCGCCTATTTGCTTTGGGTCTACCTCAAGCCGCAGACCCTGCGCGTCCCGCTGGCAGTGGGCATGGTGGCGATTTTGCTGATCGCCGGCATCTGGCCGGAGGAACGCACACGCGAAAGCCTGCGCAAACCCTGGGTCGCCGGGCAGTACATGTACTCCAACCAGATCATCGGCCGCGATGTTCCGGGACTGGGCATTCAAGATGAAGTACCGATCATCGCCAAAGACGGTCTGCTCAAGACCGCCGCGTTCGTTCCCGCCGATTTGCGCGTGATCACGCCGCAAAACCAGCTGGAGGCAGGACGACTGCTCGCGGTCATGGCCTGCGCGAACTGTCATTCGATCAACCGCGACGGCCCGCTGCGCCCGCTGCCGCAACTGTTGCATGGCACGACCGACGTGGCAATGATCCAGGGCTTTCTCGCCGGGCCTCTGGCGCATGGCTCCGTGCCGTACATGCCCAAAATCGACCTGCCTGGCAATGAGCAATCGGCGCTGGCGACGTTTCTCGCCGCGGTCAACGCCGGGACGGTCGACGCCGAAGGCCAATTGATCGCTCGCGCGCCCGCTGCCACGCCGCAACGCACCGCCGTGGCGCAGGCCGCCGCGGCGCAAACCATCAAGACCAAGGACTGACACCATGGATCACACTTCCGTTTCCGCCATGCTGCACGCCTTGCAGGATCCGGCCGGGTTGCCGGCTCCCGCCTGGCTGTTCCAGTATCTCAACGTCCTGACCTGGGCGTTTCACATCGCCTTCGTCAACCTCGCGCTGGGCACTGCATTGCTCGCCATCATCGCCTTCATGCGCCGCCATCAGCCTGGCTGGGCGCAGTTGTCGGTGGCGATGACCGGAGTGGCCAAGGTCGCCGTGTCGATGGCCATCGTGCTTGGAGTGGCGCCGCTGCTGTTCACGCAGACGATTTACGACCCATCCTGGTACACCAGCAATGTCTTATCGGCATTCTGGGTGATTTTTTTCATTTTTTCGCTCGGAATCGGCTACACCCTGTGGTTCGTGTTCTATTTCAAGAACCATGACGTGACGCATGCCACCGAGGCGAAGGACACCACCGTCTGGTGGGCCACAGCGGCGCTGTGCATCCTGGTTTTCGACGGCTTCATCATGCACGTGCTCTCCTATCAGGGGTTGTTCCCGCAAAAGTGGATGCAGTGGTACGCGCCGCAGGGCATTCCGGTGATGAACGGCATGGGCATCCACGCTTTCGAGCTGCCGCGATTCGCGTTTTTCATGGTCATGTCGCTGACCATGACCGGGGTGTTTTTGCTGGGCTATGCGCGGTATTTCCGCGCCCGCACCGACGTTTCCGCCGACTACCTCGACCTGGCACACCGCATTGGCGTGAAAACGACGTACTGGGGCGTGGCGCTGCAGCTCGTCAGCGGTGCTCTGTGGGCGTATGGCCTGCCGTCGGCCATGCACGTGTTCGCCCAGCCGCTGTTTTGGTTGACGGCCTTGCTCATCGTCGGCGTCGCCCTATACGCCCGGCAGATGCCGGTAAGAAGCTCGGCGCCGCAGGCCTATGCGGCAATGGCGTTTTACGCGCTGCTGGCGCTGATCGTCTCGGTCGATCGCGAAGCGTTGCGCGTGGCGTACCTAGCACCGTTCCATTATGACCTGGCCTCCAAACCGCATTTCGAGTGGGGTGCGGTCGTGTGGTTTTTCGCCACATTCGTCGGTGTCGGCGGTTCCTTGATCGCTTTCTATTCGACCATGTTGTGGAAGGCTGGCAAGGTCAAAGGACTCTATACAGCAGATCGCACCGTCTCTCGCCTGGGCGATACCGCAGTGTGGGTCAATTTCACCTGGCTGGCCGTGTTTTTCGCCATTGGCGTGTGGGCCTACGTGCGCAATATCGCTGCCTGACCCGACTGTTCCCGCGCCGGCGCCTGGCGTGCGGCGCTGTTTTTCCTGACCGAATTCACCGTTTCATCATGATCAAACGCCATATCGTCTCGACATTGACCACGGGCATCGTGCTCGGTTTGAGCACCTTCGCGGCACACGCGGCACCCAGCGCTGCGCTCAACGCCAAATTCGGCGTGTGCTTTTCCTGCCACGGCGCAGACGGCAAAGCCATTTTGCCGACCTATCCGAATCTGGCCGGGCAGAACAAAGATTATCTGGTGCAAACGCTCAAGCAATTCCGCGACGGCTCACGCCCCAACCCGATCATGGGCCCGATGGCCAAGCCGCTGAGCGACTCCGACATCGACCAGATCGCGATGTACTTCGCCGACATCAAGCCCGGCAAATAAAAGCCGCGCGGGCAGCCGCAAGAGTCTGGCTGCCCGCGCGCACGGCGGCCGTGACGTTTACAGACTGCCCGTCTCCACCGAGCTGCTGACGATGGCGTCGAACTCCGCCTGACTGATGTACTGCGGGGAGTAGCCAACTCCCAGATTGCTCAGTTGTCCGACGAAGGCACGCAGATGGTTGCGCGACCCCTTCATCAGCTCGTTGAACACGAGTTGCACGTCGGCATTGTCGGTTTGGGCCAACCGGGTCTGCAAATCCTTGATGTCTAAGTCTTCGATGGTCGCGCCGACCGTCAGCGCGGCGATCAGCGACGCCTGGCCCTGCGCCGTCAAGGCATTGAACAGCTGCTGCAATTCGGCGGAGCTGAACGCCCCCGTAGCCATGCCCGCCGCCGGGTCGGGCAGTGCGTAACGGGTGAGCAGCAGCGCCACGGCGTCCATGTGTTGCTGCGCGCTGACCGCGGAGGCGGCGGGCTGATAGCCTGGGTTGACGTGCCGCAGTCTGCGGCCTCAATCCAGACGTGAACCGGCGCGCAGGCGCTGCGCAGCGTCGCGTTTACGCCTGCGCACCCGCCAGAGCGTCCAGACGACCCCAGCTATGGCCATGCCGCCATAGATGTACAGCAGCAATCGACGTGTGCGGCAAACCAGTTGGCATTCATCGGTGTGGGGTGAAGAAGAATTTGGCACTGCCCCTATCATGCCGTCAGCGGTGACTGACGGCCGGCACACAAGCATAGACCAGGTGCGGCGGTCGCCCACACACGTGTCGTTCTGCCGTTGGATCCTCCATTTGCCTGCTACCCCTCATGTCTTTGCGCACGATCAATCTGCCGACTCTGCTCACCTGGGCGCGCGTGGCGGCCATCCCCTTGGTCGTGGGTGTATTTTTTCTGCCGGCAGGTTGGCTGACCGAACCGGAGCGCAACCTCACGGCCACCGTGCTGTTCGTGCTCAGCGCGGTCACCGACTGGCTCGACGGCTATCTGGCGCGCAAGTGGAACCAGACCTCGTCGTTCGGCGCGTTTCTCGACCCGGTGGCCGACAAACTCATGGTTTCGGCGGCTTTGCTCATCCTGCTGCAGCTCGGCCGCATCGACGCGCTGGTGGCGCTGATCATCATCGGCCGCGAGATCGCCATTTCGGCGTTGCGCGAATGGATGGCGCAAATCGGCCAGTCGCGTCGCGTCGCGGTGAGTTACATCGGCAAAGTGAAAACCGCGGTACAGATGGTGGCCATCCCCTTTCTGCTCTATGGGGGCGTGTTGTTCGGGCTGTTCGATACCGTGGTCGTCGGCCAGTGGCTGATCTGGGTGGCCGCCGTCCTCACCCTCTGGTCGATGCTGTATTACTTCCGCATTGCGCTCACCGGGCTGAAGCTGGAATGAACCCGGCTGGCCTGGCCGTCGGCGTGGTCGCGGTCACGGCAACGCCATCCACCCCTTGACCTCGTTCGTCCTGAGCAAGCATGTCTGCAACATCGTTCGCCACCCCGCAACGCATCGCCGTCATCGCCGGCGACGGTATCGGCCACGAGGTAGTCCCCGAAGGTCTGCGGGTACTCGATGCGGCGATGCGGCGCTTCGATCTGCCGCTGCAGTTCGACCATTTCGACTTCGCCTCATGCGCGTATTACCAGCGCCACGGCAAAATGCTGCCTGATGACTGGAAACAGCGCATCGGCGGGCACGATGCGATTTTTTTCGGCGCGGTCGGCTGGCCGCAAACCGTACCCGACCATGTGTCGCTGTGGGGTTCGCTATTGCAATTGCGGCGGGAGTTCGACCAGTACGTCAACCTGCGCCCGGCGCGGCTGATGCCCGGGGTGCATTCGCCATTGGTCAAGCGCGATGGTCGTGCTTATGCCGCAGGCGAAATCGACATGCTGATCGTGCGCGAAAACACCGAAGGCGAATACTCAAGTATCGGCGGCCGGATGTACGTCGGCACCGAGCGCGAGGTCGTCATACAGGACACGGTGATGAGCCGCGTCGGTGTCGATCGTGTGCTGCGCTACGCCTTCGCCTTAGCACGCAGCAGGCCGCGCAAGCACCTCACGTCGGCGACCAAATCCAATGGCATTTCCATCACCATGCCGTTTTGGGACGAGCGGGTGCGGGCGGTCGCCGCGGAGTTTCCCGACGTGCATTGCGAACAGTTTCACATCGACATTCTCGCCGCGCATTTCGTGCAGCAACCGCAGCGTTTCGACGTGGTCGTGGCGAGCAACCTGTTCGGCGACATTTTGTCCGACCTCGGGCCGGCGTGCTGCGGCACCATCGGCATCGCACCGTCGGCCAATCTCAACCCCGAGCGGCGCTTTCCTTCATTGTTCGAGCCGGTCCACGGCTCGGCGCCAGACATCGCCGGCAAAGGCATCGCCAACCCGATCGCGCAAATTTGGAGCGCGGCGCTCATGCTCGATTTTCTCGGCCACCGTCAGGCGCATGACGCGATACTGCATGCCATCGAAACCGTGCTCGACCCGGCCAGCGGGGCGCCGCGCACCCCCGACCTCGGCGGCACGGCACGCACGACGGATTTGGGCAGGGCGATCGCGCAGTGCATTTGACGCGCGGCAGACCGCCGCAGCGTGCGCCTGCCACACGGCTAGAATAACCGGTCTTTCAACGTTGACAGAGCGAAATCGCCGCCGTTCTAATCGAGATGCATCAGCCGATCACCTCCCGCCGGGCAGGTGATTTTTTTAGCGCATCGCCACGACGCAGGCGCACGCATCCTGACCAGAGAGAGGGACACAAGTGAACAAGGCCGAACTCATCGAACATATCGCCAATACCGCAGAACTCAACAAGGCGCAGGCCGCCCGGGCGCTCGATGCCATGATCGACGCCGTGCGCCGCACGCTGAAAAAGGGCGACAGCGTGTCGTTGATCGGATTCGGCACCTTCGCCGTGACCAAACGTGCGGCGCGCACCGGGCGTAATCCGCGCACCGGTGCTGCCATCAAAATCAAAGCGGCCAAAATTCCCAAATTCCGTCCCGGCAAAGGTCTGAAGGACGCCATCAAATAATCAACCCACACCACCCACGGCGTTGCGGCGCATGTACCGCCGCCGATGCCAGGGCACAAACGACCGGGTGCTTAGCTCAGTTGGTAGAGCGGCGCCCTTACAAGGCGTAGGTCGGCGGTTCGAACCCGTCAGCACCCACCACCGGTTACCGTCTGTCCTTCCCGTTTTGCTCTTCGCCTCGTTCTGCCGTTCCGGGCAACGCGCACGGACCGCAGGCCAGGCGATGTCAGCGTATCGATCCACCCCTGACCACCCACCATGCTCGAATCCATACGCAAACACAGCAAATTGATGCAAATCGTGCTGTTCTTGCTGGTTTTTCCATCGTTTGTGTTGTTCGGCATCCAGGGATACAGCAGCTTTCAGGGCAGGGAGAACGCCGCAGCCAAAGTCGACGGTCAAGCCATCACCATGCAGCAGCTCGACGCCGCCAACCGCGAAGAAATCGCCCGGCTGCAAAGCATGCTGGGTGGCTCGGTGGACATCAAACAACTCGACACCCCCGAACAAAAGCTCCGCACCCTCGATGGCCTGATCCGTCAACGCCTGCTGCAACTGCAGGCGCAACGCGAGCATCTCGCCGTCACCGACACGCAGGTGCAACAGGCGCTCCTGCAGATACCTCAAATTGCCGCACTGCGCAAGCCGGACGGCAGTTTCGACGTCCAGGCGTATCGCAATCTGATCGCCGCGCAGGGAATGAATACCGCGCAATTCGAAGCTCAGGTGCGCGAACAGCTGATCCTGCAGCAAGTCCTCAGTGGTGTGGCCGGCGCGATCATCGACAGCCGCGCCTTGGCCGAGGCCGCTGCCAAGGCTGCGGCACAGCAGCGCGTCGTGCGCCTGGCCTGGTTCAGGCCGGCGGAATTTGCCGCGCAGGTACAAGTGACGCCAGCCGAAGTGCAGAGCTTCTACAAGAACAACACATCGCTGTTCCAGAAACCCGAACAAGCCAGCATCGAGTATGTCGTGCTCAGCGCCGGCGCGCTCGCAGACCAAGTGCAGGTGACGGCCGAACAGGCCAAAGCGTATTACGAAGCCCATTTGGCACAATACACCACACCCGAGGAACGTCGCGCCAGCCATATCTTGATTACCGTGCCGGCCGACGCCACGGCTGCGCAGCAGGAAGCCGCCAAAGCCAAAGCCGAGGCCATCGCCCGCCAGGTCAAAGCCCATCCAGACGAATTCGCCGCCTTGGCGCGCAAAGAGTCGCAGGATCCCGGGTCTGCAGACAAAGGTGGCGATCTGGGCTATTTCACCGCCAGTGCGATGGTCAAGCCGTTTGCCGACGCGGTTTTCGGCATGGCAAAGGTCGGCGACATCGTGGGTCCGGTGAAAACCCAATTCGGCTACCACATCATCGAACTCACCGGCATCAAACCCGGCGGTCAGCAGCCGTTCGACAGCGTCAAGGCCGAAATCGAAAAACAACTCCAGCAGCAAGCCGTGCAAAAACGGCTGTCTGCGGCCGCCGAAACGTTCACCAACGCCGTGTTCGAACACCCGGACAGCTTCAAGGCGGTCGAAGACAAGCTGCATTTGCATGTACAGACCGCCGAGCATGTCACACGCCAGCCTGTGGCCGCTACGCCTGGCAGCGCCAACCCGCTGGCCAGCAAGGCGTTTGTCGACGCGCTGTTCTCTGAAAACAGCTTGCGTCACAAACACAACATCCAGGCGGTGCAAATCGCACCGAACGTCTGGGCGTCCGGCCGGGTGCTGAGCTACAGCCCGGCACAGACTATGCCGTTCAGCGCCGTACAAACCCAGGCACAGCAGATGCTGATCGAGCAAAAAGCAGCCGCTCTGGCCCGCCAGGCCGGCCAGCAAGCGTTGAAATCGCCTGCATCGTTGCCGTTCGGTGCGGCACAAACCATCAGCCAGACGCAACCCACTGCAGGGTTGCCAGAGCAGGTCGTCGTGAAAGCCTTTGCGCTGAATGCGGCCAAACTGCCAGCGTTCGGGGGCGTCGACCTCGGCGTACAAGGTTACGCCATCGTCCAACTGGATCGGGTCATCGATGGGCCCGTTCCCACCGAACTGGTGCGCGCCGCCGCCGCCGCGGAAAACCGGCAGCTCACCCAGGAAGTGATCGACGCCTACATCCAGGCATTGAAAAAACGTTTCGGTGTCGAAATCCTCTACAAACCCAAAACCGAGACCGCCTCAGCCGGCTAACCATCCCGGCATTGCGTAAAGATCGATTCTTTTTGCGATATACTTGTTTTTTTGTGGTGGCTGTAGCTCAGTTGGTAGAGTCCAGGATTGTGATTCCTGTTGTCGTGGGTTCGAGTCCCATCAGCCACCCCACAGATTACTCAATAAAAACGCGCACTTAGAGGCGCGTTTGTTTTTTCTGGGGAACTTCCAGGGAACTTTCGAGCCGCGCCATCTCCGCATCGTCGC
>JBFXEK010000029.1:0-9228 GCA_050180155.1 Thiomonas sp.
CGAGGCCGGCATCGCGCTGGACCCGACCTTCGTCAAGGTCGTTTCCTGGTACGACAACGAGTACGGCTACACCTGCAACATGATGCGCTTCGTCAAGCACGTCGCCACCCACTGATGCCAGGCGTGGGCCGGCGTGCGCACGCCGGCCTCCGCGGCAGAACCGAGGAGAAAAACAGATGCAAATCCTGACCTTCGAAGAGGTGTGCAAGCGCGGCTTTGCGCAGGACAAGCGGGTGTTCATCCGCGCCGACCTGAACGTGCCGCTCAACGACAAAGGCGAAATCACCGAAGACACCCGGGTACGCGCCTCGGTGCCGGCGATCAAAATGGCGCTGGACGCGGGCGCGGCGGTCATGGTCACCTCGCACCTGGGCCGCCCGACCGAGGGCGAGTTCAAGCCCGAAGACTCGCTCGCCCCGGTGGGCAAGCGGCTGAGCGAGCTGCTCGGGGTGCCGGTGCGCCTGGTGCAGAACTGGGTCGACGGCGGCTTCGACGTGCGCCCCGGCGACGTCGTGCTGCTGGAAAACTGCCGCCTGAACAAAGGCGAGAAAAAGAACGACGACGCGCTGGCGCAGAAATATGCCAAGCTGTGCGACATCTACGTCAACGACGCCTTCGGCACTGCGCACCGCGCCGAGGCCAGCACCCACGGCATCGCCAAATACGCGCCGATTGCCTGCGCCGGCCCGTTGCTCGCCGCGGAGATCGACGCCATCAACCGCGCGCTGGAAAAACCGGCGCGGCCGCTGGTGGCCATCGTCGCAGGCTCCAAGGTGTCGACCAAGCTGACCATCCTGCAAAGCCTGGCCGACAAGGTCGACGGCCTGATCGTCGGCGGCGGCATCGCCAACACCTTCATGCTCGCTGCCGGCCTGCCCATCGGCAAGAGCCTGGCCGAGCCCGATCTGGTCGACGAGGCGAAAAAGGTCATGGACAAGATGAAGGCGCGCGGCGCCGAGGTGCCCATTCCCGTTGACGTGGTGGTGGCCGACCGCTTCGCCGCCGATGCCAAGGCCACGGTCAAGGACGCCAAGGACGTCGGCGCCGACGACCTGATCCTCGACATCGGGCCAAAGACCGCGCAACTGCTGGCCGACAAGCTCAAGACCGCTGGCACCATCGTCTGGAATGGCCCGGTGGGGGTGTTCGAATTCGACGCTTTTGCCAACGGCACGAAGACGCTGGCCATGGCCATTGCCGACAGCAAGGGCTTTTCCATCGCCGGCGGTGGCGACACCTTGGCGGCCATCGCCAAATACGGCATCGCCGACCGCATCGGCTACATCTCCACCGGCGGCGGCGCTTTCCTCGAAGTGCTCGAAGGCAAACTGCTGCCCGCCTTCGAGATCCTGCAGCAGCGCGCCAAACTGCCGCTGTCCTGACCTGCCCCCTTTTCGTTTTTGTAGAGGAGACCATCATGGCCCTGATTTCCCTGCGTCAACTGCTCGACCACGCCGCCGAATATTCCTACGGCGTGCCGGCGTTCAACGTCAACAACCTGGAGCAGATGCGCGCCATCATGGAAGCGGCTGCCGAAACCGACTCCCCGGTCATCGTCCAGGCCTCCGCCGGCGCGCGCAAGTATGCCGGCGCGCCCTTCCTGCGCCACCTCATCCTCGCAGCGATCGAGGAATTCCCGGACATCCCGGTGTGCATGCACCAGGACCATGGCACCAGCCCGGCGGTGTGCCAGCGCTCGATCCAGCTCGGTTTCAGCTCGGTGATGATGGACGGCTCGCTCGGTACCGACGGCAAGACCCCGACGACCTACGAGTACAACGTCGACGTCACCCGCCGCACCGTCGAAATGGCGCATGCCTGCGGCGTGTCGGTCGAGGGCGAGCTCGGTTGCCTGGGGTCGCTGGAAACCGGCATGGCCGGTGAGGAAGACGGCATCGGCGCCGAAGGCAAGCTCGACCACTCCAAGCTGCTGACCGATCCCAACGAAGCCGCCGACTTCGTCAAGAAAACCCACGTCGACGCGCTGGCCATCGCCATCGGCACCAGCCACGGTGCGTATAAATTCACCCGTCCGCCGACCGGCGACATCCTCGCCATCGACCGCATCAAGGAAATCCACAAGCGCATTCCCTCGGTGCATCTGGTGATGCACGGGTCGTCGAGCGTGCCGCAGGAGTGGCTGAAAATCATCAACGAATACGGCGGCGACATGGGCGAGACCTACGGCGTGCCGGTGGAGGAAATCGTCGAAGGCATCAAGCACGGCGTGCGCAAGGTCAACATCGACACCGACCTGCGCATGGCGTCCACCGGGGCGACGCGCAAATTCCTCGCCGAAAACCCCAAGGAATTCGACCCGCGTAAATTCCTCACCGCATCGACCAAGGCGATGAAGGAGATTTGCAAGGCGCGTTACGAAGCCTTCGGCACCGCGGGCAAGGCCAGCAAGATCAAGCCGATCAGCCTGGAGGCGATGTACAAGCGCTACGAAAAAGGCGAGCTCGACCCCAAGGTCAATTGATCGCCGGTATAAACCCGCGTCGAGTTCGGCGCGGCGCATGGCCCATCGACCCCGGCTTCGCGCCGGGGTTGTCGTCTGCGCCGCGCTTCCCTGAAACCCAACCGGAGAAACCGCATGGCTGCCACCGCCGACCCCCTGCAACGCGGCTTTGCCGCGCCTGATTTTTCCCTGCCCGGCATCGACGGGCGCACCTATACCCTGGCCGACGTGCGCGGCCCCAAGGGGCTGCTGGTGATGTTCATCTGCAACCACTGCCCGTACGTGCAGGCCGTGGCCGACCGCATCAAACGCGACACCGACGAGCTGCGCGCCTATGGCATCGGCGCGGTGGCGATCAACAGCAACGACACCGTCGCCTACCCCGAGGACTCGTTCGACAACATGAAGGTGTTCGCCGCCCGCCACGGCTTTGCCTTCCCGTATCTGTTCGACGAGTCGCAGGCTGTGGCGCGCGCTTACGGCGCGGTGTGCACCCCGGACTTTTTCGGCTTCGACGCCGACCTCAAGCTGCAATACCG
This sequence comes from Thiomonas sp., assembly GCA_050180155.1. Taxonomy (GTDB): domain Bacteria; phylum Pseudomonadota; class Gammaproteobacteria; order Burkholderiales; family Burkholderiaceae_C; genus Thiomonas. Next base: position 3,001 of record JBFXEK010000029.1, read on the forward strand.
CGGCCAGCTCGACGCCTCGCGCAAACAGGCCGCGCCGCCCGACACCCGGCGCGACCTGTTCGAGGCGATGAAGCAGATCGCCGCCACCGGCGTCGGCCCCGACGAGCAATACCCGAGCATCGGTTGCTCGATCAAATGGAAGGACGCGGCATGAGCGCGGCGGGCAAGGAGTTGCGCGCGCTGATTTTCGACGTCGACGGCACCCTGGCCGAGACCGAGCGCGATGGCCACCGCATCGCCTTCAACCAGGCGTTTGCCGATGCCGGGTTGGACTGGCACTGGGACGTGCCGACCTACGGCCGGCTGCTGGCGATCACCGGCGGCAAGGAGCGCATGTTGCACTACTGGAACGAAATCGATCCACAGGCGGCTGCCTCGTCCGACGCCGCAGCGCTGATCGCCGAGCTGCACCGACGCAAAACCGCACATTACGTGCGGCTGGTGGCCGAGGGCAGCATCGCGCTGCGCCCGGGCGTGCGCCGGCTGCTGGAGCAGGCGCGCGGCGCCGGGCTGCGGCTGGCCATCGCCACCACGACCACGCCGGACAATGTGCAAGCGCTGCTGCAGGCCACTCTCGGGCCGGGTGGCATGGAATGGTTCGACGTCGTCGGCGCCGGAGACGCCGTGCCGCGCAAAAAGCCCGATCCCGGCATCTACACCTGGGTGCTGGATCGCCTGGAGTTGGCTGCCGAACACTGCCTGGCTTTCGAGGATTCGGTCAACGGCCTGCGCGCGGCGCACGGCGCCGGCCTGCGCACCGTGGTGACCACCGGCACGTACACCAGCGGCGAAGACTTCACCGGCGCGCTGGCCTGGCTCGACGGTTTGGGCGACGCGGCGCAGGTTGCACACGGGCAGGTGCGTGGCCAGCCGTGGCAGGGCGTGGTCGGCCTGGACGAGTTGCGGCAGTGGGCCGGCTGAGCGCGGTCGCTTCGCTCGCTGCTTCTCAGCCGATCACGCTCAACGACATCGGCGGCAGCACGATGCCGTGGGAGTCGGCGGCGTCGAGCGCGCGCTGCACATGGCCGATGCGCCGCCCGGCGCCGGGCCGAGGGGAGTATTGGTCCAGCCGCGCTGCCGTGCCGATCCAACTGCCCAGGCGCACGCGCACCGGCTGTGTGCCGCGGTTGACGATCAGCACCCGGCTGCCCGTCAGACCGATGAAACTGATGCCGGACACCGCCGGCACGTCGGCCAGGCCTGAGGCGCCGCGCGGCAGCGCCGGTGCGCCGGGAAAATCGAGTTTCACCAGATTGGTCGCCCGTGCCGTGGCCCGCCGCCACGCCGCGCTCAGCGGCGCGTGCGCCGGGCACAACATCGCCGCGGGCAAGGTGGCCTGCGCTGCCGGTACCGCGGGTTGATCCAGGGCATCGAGCAGCGCCGTGGTGGCGTCGAGCTGCGCCTGCCACGTCGGCGTGGCGGCGCGGTGCGCGGTGCAGTGCGGTTGCAGCGAGGCGAGCAGCGGCGCGGGCAGGATGCGCATGACGTCGTCGGGGCCGGCGGTCAGCGTGGGCAGCGGCGGCTGGGCGAAGGCGGCACCGTGGTAGGCAGCCAGGGCGAGGAGGAACGAGGCGGTGGCGCGCCAGCGGCGCGCGACGAAACGTCGGTCAACAGGCATGGCAAACGGCAGGAAAAGACTGAACACCTTGCACGGGGACGCGGTGCAATGCGGCGCACGCCGCCCGGTTTCAGAGCGGCGAACGCGGCGAGAGTTCAGATCGCGGCGTGCAGCACGAGGCGACGGCCCTGCCGCGCGCTCGGCGGCGTCGGCCAGGCCGCGTCGAGCATCGACAGCGCGAGCACGTGCAGCGCCGCCCACGGCTCGTGCGGCAGCGCTGCGGGGCGCAGGCCCTTGACCGCCTGATCGCATTGCGCGGCCAATTGCAGCAAATGCTCCAGCGCCGGTGTACGCAGCCGCGGCAGCGCGCGCTCGAGCAGCTTTTCCTTCACCCCCCAGACGCGGTTGGCGCGCAGCAGCGCGGGCAGCGCCTGCCCGGCGTCCAGACCGTGACGGATGCGCAGCCAGGCGCGCAGGTCGTCGGTCAGCGCCCAGTGCACCAACACCGCAGCGACGCCTTCGGCCTGCAGCCCGGCGAGCATGCGCTGCAGCCGCGGCACGTCGCCGCCGAGCACGGCTTCGCCGAGTTTGAACACGCTGTAGCGCGCGACGTTGAGCACGGCTTCTTCGACCTGCTGCACGTCCAGTTCTCCGGGTGGACAGAGCAGCGCGAGTTTTTCGATTTCCTGATGCGCGGCGAGCAGGTTGCCTTCGACCCGCGCGACCAGAAAGTCGATGAGCGCGCGGCCAGCCTCACCGGCCGGCAGCTTCAGACCGTGGCGTTGCAGCCGCGCGGCGATCCAGCGCGGCAACTGCGCCAGTTCGACGTTGTCCACGCGCACGGCCACGCCGTGCCGCTCCAGCGCGGTGAACCAGGCGGATTTTTGCGTCGCCGCGTCCAGCCGCGGCAGCAGCACCAAGGCCATGACGTCTGCAGACAAGTGCGCGGGCAGATCGACCAGCGCCTGCGCGCCGTCGCGTCCGGGTTTGCCGCCGGGAATGCGCAGTTCGATCAGCCGCCGCCCGCCGAACAGGCTGAGCTCACGGCTGCCGGTGAGCAATTGGCTCCAATCGAAGCCGCGCTCGGCCATGTGGCTTTCGCGTTCGTCGAAGCCCTGCTGCCGGGCGTGGGCACGGATCGCGTCGGCGGCTTCGTTGACCAGCAGGGTTTCGTCGCCATGCACCACGTATAGCGGCGCGAGCGTGCTGGCCAGGTGGGCGGCGAGCTGGTCGGCAGCGAGCTGCATCAGCGTTCCTTGACTGCGGCGAGTTGGAACATCAACCGGTCGATGAGTTCTTCGCGCATGCCGCGGTAGAGCAGATCGGATTCGTTCGCCTTGGCCAGCGTCGCGCTGGAGCTGTAGCTCAGATTGCTCGTCTGCGTCAGCTCGGTCGGGGCGATGAGCACTTTGCCCTGCGGCGTGGTGAGCTCGAAGCGTACCGTGTCGCGCAACTGGTATTGCGCCACGGTGCCATCGGCGTTGTATGCCTGCGGCGTTTGCGTCTGCGCCTCGCCCAGCAAGGTGAACACGGCCTGCGCCGATTTGGCGTCGGTGGTCAGGCGCGTGGCCGTGGTTGCGGCGATGCGCCGCTTCAGCGCGATGACGAACGGCGAGGTGTCCGGCCCTTGGATGTAAAGCGAGTCGAACCCCAGATTGGTCGAGCCGCGGAGTTGAAACCCGCAGCCGGCCAAAGCGGCGGCGGGCAGCAGCGACGCGGCAGCGCGCAGCAGCGTGCGGCGCGATGGCGAAAACGCGGCGGAGCGCATGTCACACCACCACGTTGACCAGCCGCCCGGGAACGACGACGACTTTTTTCGCCGCCCTACCCTCGCCGAAGCGTTGGAAGGCCTCGCTGGCCAGCGCCGCGGCCTCGATGTCGTGCCGGCTCGCCGCCGCGGGCAGGCGCAAGGCGCCGCGCAGCTTGCCGTTGATCTGCAGCACGAGCTCGATTTGCTCCTGCGCCAGCGCAGCGGGATCGACCTCGGGCCAGCGGCAGTCGAGCAAATCGCCCGACTCGGCGGCGTAGCCCAGCTCTTGCCACAGCACGTGCGCGATGTGCGGCGTGGCCGGGTAGAGCACGCGCAGCAAAATGCCCAGGCCCTCGCGCAGCGCCGAAGGCATGCCCGGTTGCGCCGGGTCGGCGGCTTCGAGGGTGTTGAGCAGTTTCATCGCACCGGACACCACGGTGTTGTACTGCATGCGCGCGTAGTCGAAATTCACCTGCTGCAGCGTCTGGTGCAGTTCGCGGCGCAGCTTGCGCGCGGCGTCGCCGGCGGCGGCGCCATCGCCGGCCGTGGCGTGCAGTTTGAACGCAAAGCTCCACACCCGGCGCAAAAAGCGGTGCGCGCCTTCCACTGCCGCGTCGTTCCACTCCAGCGTCGCCTCGGGCGGGGCGGCGAACATGGTGAACAGCCGCGCGGTGTCGGCGCCGAAGCGGTCGATCAGCTCTTGCGGATCGACGCCGTTGTTCTTGCTCTTGCTCATCGTGCCCACACCGCCGTAGTCCACCGCCGAGCCGTCGGCCTTGAGCCGGGCACCGATGATCTTGCCCTGCGCATCAAACACGTTCTCCACCTCGTGCGGCCAGAAGTATTCGATGCCGCCTTGCGCCGTTTTGCGCGAATAGATGTGATTGAGCACCATGCCCTGCGTGAGCAGGCGCTGGAACGGCTCGTCGATTTTGACCAGCCCGAGGTCGCGCATCACCTTGGTCCAGAAGCGCGCATACAGCAGATGCAAAATCGCGTGCTCGATGCCGCCGATGTACTGGTCCATCGGCATCCAGTAGTCGGTGCGCGCGTCGACCATCGCCTGCGCGTTGTCGGCGCAGGTGTAGCGCAGGAAATACCAGCTCGAATCGACGAAGGTGTCCATGGTGTCGGTTTCGCGCCGTGCCGGTTTGCCGCACTTCGGGCAGGGCACGTTGACGAACTCGGCACACTGGGCCAGCGGGTTGCCGCTGCCGTCGGGGATGAGGTTTTCCGGCAGCACCACCGGCAGGTCTTTTTCCGGCACCGGCACCGCGCCGCAGTCGGGGCAGTGGATGATGGGAATCGGCGTGCCCCAGTAGCGCTGGCGCGAAATGCCCCAGTCGCGCAGGCGGTAGGTGACCTTTTTCTCGCCCAGCCCCTTGGCCGCCAGCAGCGCGGCGACCTTGTCCACCGCGGCCTGATACGGCAGGCCGTCGAGCACGCCCGAGTGCACGCAGCGCCCGCGCTGCTTGTCGCCATACCACTCGGCCCAGGCGTCGGCGGAAAACGTTTCGCCCTCGACCGCGATCACCGGTTTGATCGGCAGGCCGTACTTTTTGGCGAAGGCGAAGTCGCGCTCGTCGTGCGCCGGCACGCCCATGACCGCGCCGTCGCCGTAGCTCATCAGCACATAGTTGCCGACCCATACCGGCACCGCCTCGCCGGTCAGCGGGTGCGTGACCGTCAGCCCGGTGGGCAGGCCCTCCTTTTCTTTCAGCGCGAGTTCCGCTTCGGTCGTGCCGCCTTTTTTGCAGTCCGCGATGAACGCCGCCAGTTGCGGGTTGCCGCGCGCGGCGTGGGCGGCCAGCGGGTGCTCGGGGGCGACGGCGCAAAAGGTCACGCCCATGATGGTGTCCGCCCGCGTGGTGAACACATACAGCCGCCCGTCCTGGATCAGCCGCCCGTTTTCATCGCGGATGTCGTGCGGGAAGGCAAAGCGCACGCCCGCGCTTTTGCCGATCCAGTTTTCCTGCATCAGCCGCACGCGCTCGGGCCAGCCGGAGAGGAAGTTCTTGTCGGCCGGGTCGGCCACCGCGGCGAGCAGCTCCTCGGCGTAGTCGGTGATCTTGAGGTAGTAGCCGGGGATTTCGCGTTTTTCCACCAGCGCGCCGCTCCTCCAGCCGCGGCCGTCGATCACCTGCTCGTTGGCCAGCACGGTCTGGTCGACCGGATCCCAGTTGACCACCTGCGTGCGGCGCTCGGCGATACCTTTGTCCAGCATTTTGAGGAACAGCCACTGGTTCCACTTGTAGTAGTCGGGCGAGCAGGTGGCGACTTCGCGGCTCCAGTCGATTGCCAGCCCCATCGCCTGCATCTGCCGCTTCATGTAGGCGATGTTCTCAAAGGTCCATTGCGCCGGCGGCACCTTGTTTTTCATCGCCGCATTTTCGGCGGGCAGGCCGAAGGCGTCCCAGCCCATGGGCATGAGCACGTTGTGCCCGTTCATGCGCAGATAACGCGCGAGCATGTCGTTGATGGTGTAGTTGCGCACATGGCCCATGTGCAGCTTGCCCGAGGGGTAGGGCAGCATGGAGCAGGCGTAGAACTTGGTGCCCGGTTTGTCTTCGCGCACGCGGTAGGCGTCGGTGGCTTGCCAGTGGGCTTGCGCGGCGGCCTCGACCGCGCTGGCGTCGTACTTCTCGTTCATCTTCGGGTTTGCGGGTTGGAGCCGCGGCGTTCCCGGCAGGGTGCGGGCGGCGGCGACAGGCAGCATGTTAGGGCCTGCGCGCCAGGATGGACGCGGCGGGCGCGCGTCAGCGCATGCCATCGTGCGCTTGCGCTCGCGACGGTGGCGCTCTCCAATAGAGCCATTTGCAGCCTGTGGTTTTGCCATGAATGCTTTTTCCTCTGCCGGATTGCCGCGCATCGTCATCGTGGGCGGGGGCGCGGGCGGGCTGGAACTGGCCACGCGCCTGGG
>JBFXEK010000030.1:0-9151 GCA_050180155.1 Thiomonas sp.
GCCCGAAAACCAGCCCAATCGGGTCAAAACACCGTGAATTCAGCACGAAATTCGACCATGATTTCACCATGTGAACATGGACGCATCAGTCCGCGTTTTGGCGGGGGTTGTGCAGACCTTCCTTAATTGGGGCAATACCCCGGGCACCGACACCGTCGCAGGGACAGGAACTGGCCTTGCGCAAACTTTGACGGTGTATGGCCGTATCCCGGCGGGTTCACTGCCTGCTCCCGGTGCTTACGCCGATACCATTACCGTGACAGTCACCTATTGATGACGCGGCAGGGCTGCGGCTGTGAGGGTTAGCGGCTTCAGGCGTTGGCTGCTGAGCCTGTTCGTGCCGGGCGCGGTGCTCGTCAGCATTGACCGTACTGCACTCGCGTCGGCGCTGACGGTGGCGCCTGTGACCCTCACCATGCCTGCGGGGCAGATGGCAAGCAGCCTGACGCTGTCCAATCCCGGTCATCAGCCGCTAGCCTTCCAGATCCGTGCGTTTTCGTGGGAGCAACGCGGCGGCAGCGATCATCTCGCCGCGACTGATGCCCTGCAGTTCAGCCCGCCAATGGGCTTGCTGGCGGCTGGTGCCAGCCAAGTCGTGCGTCTGGTGCTGCGCAGCCCGGCGCAGGTCTCCGAAGCGAGCTATCGCCTGCTCATCGACCAGATTCCGCCGCCAGCCTCGCCCGGAACGGTCAGCATGGTGCTACGCATGTCGATCCCCGTGTTTGCCGAGCCGCCGTCACGTGTTTTTCCCGACCTGCAATGGCATGTCGAGACCAACGACAAGCAGGCGTGGCTCGTCGCAGAGAACCGCGGAGGGAGCCATGAAGTTGTGCGCAATCTGGCCTTGCGCGCGCCGGATGGCAGCAGAGTGCCGGTGGAAGGCGGGGCGTTCGGCTACGTGCTGGCTGGTGCCAGCCGACGCTGGGAACTCGCGTTGCACTCTGCAGCGCTGGCCGCCAGCACAGTGATGGAACTCTCTGCGCAAACCGATCATGGCTCCATCGATATCGACGTCCCGGTGGCAATGTCAAAGCCATGATCGCATGCCCAGACGACGCCTGCGGCTGCTCCGAACAATCGCCATGATGGTCCTTGCTGCGGGCGCTGCATTCCAGGCTGGAGCGGCCGATGTGACTCTCTTGCTCGACGTGGTGGTCAATGGCCGTCCAAGCGGCAAGATCGGAACTTTCGTCCAGCGCGGCGATGAATTGTTCGCGCGTCCGAAGGAATTGCGTGACCTTGGTTTGCGCCTGCCGCCGTCCTTGCGCCGCGAGAAGGACGGACTCGTCGCCTTGTCAGCGTTGCCTCACGTCAGCGCCCGGCTCGATCCCTCGACACAGACACTGACGATCGCTGCCGGCACAGATGCGTTGCGCCCAGAATTGTTGCGCATCGGCTCTGCACCGGCGCGACACATTGCAGTGCAAAGCGGCACTGGCGCGACGCTGGATTACGACATCACCACAACATCCGGCAGTGGGCAAAATGCGGGAAGTGGGCAGTTTGGTCTGCGCGCATTCTCGCCCCTCGGCGTGGCGTCATCCGCTTGGCTCGCATTCCATGGTGCAAGGGCTTACGGCTTGCCGCCGACCATCAGGCTCGATACCACATTCACTCATTCCAACCCCGAGACGCTGCGCCGTTGGCGGCTGGGCGATGTCATCGCCAGCGGGCCAGGCTGGGCGCGCGCGGTTCGTTTGGGAGGTATCCAGCTTGCCACTGATTTTTCCATGCGGCCTGACCTGGTGACGTTTCCGCTGCCTTCGCTCGGCGGCTCGGTCACCGTGCCGTCGACTGTAGATGTGCTGGTCAACGGCACCCGCCTGCTGTCGCAACAGGTCCAGCCCGGGCCGTTTCAAATTCCGCAGATTCCGGTGGTCACCGGCGCCGGCGAAGTGACGATGACGGTGACCAATGCTCTCGGTCAACAGGTGGTCACCACATTGCCGTTTTATGCCAGCCAGGGTCTGCTCGCGTCCGGGCTGCAAAGCGATTCGGTTCAGGCCGGCTGGGTGCGCCGCAACTGGGGCCTGGATAGCAACGACTACGGCGCCTTCGCTGCTTCCGCCAGCTGGCGTCGTGGACTGTCCGATCTGGTCACTGTCGGGGCGCATGCCGAGGCTACGACAGGTTTGCTGATGGCCGGTGGAGGAGGAGTCGTCAATGTCGGCAACCTCGGCGTGGCCAACTGGGCAGTGGCGGGCAGCACCGGCTCGGGGCTGCGTGGCGGGCAATTGTCTCTCGGCATGCAGCGCCTCGGTCGACGCTTCAGCCTTGGCGCCGCAGTCATCGCCGCCACCCCGGGGTTTCGCGACATCGCCGCGGCGAACGGCGATCCGGTTCCACGTCGGCAAATCAGCGCCAACGCCGGTTTGTACTTGGGGCGATACGGTTCGCTCGGCATCGCTTACACCGGAATCGATCGTCCTGCCGCACCAGCAGTGGTCAATGTCTTGGCCCCGGTTGGAAGCGGCGTTGCGGGCAGCGCGGGGTCGGGTGGACCGGTCGCGTTTCCGTCTCCTGCATCCCGTATTCGCATGCTCTCCGCCAGCTATTCGGTCCAGGTTCATGGCATGGCGTTTTTTGCCACTGGGTTTCACGACTACGCCAGTGGCGGCGGCAGCGGCGTGATGCTCGGTGTCACGATCCCCTTGGGCGCGCGCAGTTCGATCAGCGCTAGTGTAGGGTCGGGTTCTGCCGGCGGTAGCGTTCAGATCCAGGCCACGCAATCGGCGGTGACAGTGGGAGATTGGGGGTACCAGGTCTACGGCGTCAGCGGCACGCCATCGCACCAGTTCGGCCAGGTGCAATACAAGTCGCCGTGGGCGCTGTTCACCGCGGGGGCCGACCAACTCGCCGGCCAGACTCTGCTACGCGCCGAGGCGCAGGGAGCGCTGTCGCTGATCGATGGCGGTTTGTTCGCCTCCAACACCATCAACGACAGTTTTGCCGTGGTCGACACCAATGGTTTCGGCAATATCCGCGTATTCGACGAAAATCGGCTGGTCGGCCGCACCGACTCGGCAGGAAAACTGCTCGTGCCCGACTTGCGGTCGTTCGACATCAACCACTTGGCGATCGATCCGAATGACGTGCCACTTGACGCGACCGTACCGTTTTTCGCGCGCAAGGTGCGGCCGCAGGATCGTTCGGGCATCGTCGTCGAGTTTCCGGTCAAGCGCAGCCGCAGCGCCTTATTGCGGCTGGTCGACGCCGCAGGGCGGCCGATCCCGGTCGGCAGCGTCGCCAGACTCGGCGCCACTGGTGTCGAGGTGCCGGTCGGCTATGGCGGTGAGGTGTATGTGCAGGGGCTGGAGCCGCACAACGATCTCTTTGTGATCGAACCTGATGGTCGGCGTTGCGCCGCAGCGTTCATCTACCGGCCCCAGTCGGGTCAAATCCCGGCTATCGGCCCGCTGGTCTGTCTGGAGGAAGGCCGATGACCTGGCGGTGGAGAACCATTCGAGCACTGGCTCTGCTCGTCCTGCTGGCTTATACCGCGCCGGCCGTGCAGGCGTCATTGCTGGTGAGCTGCACGACTTCGGCCAGCGGGGTTGCATTCGGCAGCTACGCGCCCTTTTCGACGTCGCCGACCGACAGCGCCGGGACCGTCACGGTCACGTGCACCCCGTTTCTCGTCGGTTTATTGGTGAGCTACACCATCGCGCTCAGCACGGGCAATGGCGGTAGTTACGCCAGCCGAGCGATGAGTAATGGGTTGTCGCCGCTGCAGTACCAGCTCTACACCGACCCCGCACGCACCACGGTCTGGGGGGACGGCAGTGCGGGAACCGCGACGATCAGCGACGGCTACACCATCGCCTTGCTCGCGCCGGTGACGCGAAACTACACCGTTTACGGGCGTATTCCCGCATTGCAGCCGGTCAGCCCAGGCACGTATGTCGACACAATCATGGTGACGGTAGCATATTGAATCGAATGAATGGGTAGACTGCCCGGTGAAGAGGCATGGTCGAAGACGGCATCAAGGAACGACCAGAAAACACGTTTTGACCACCGGTTCACGCGGACTCGAACCGAGAAAGGATTCCAATGCACGCCATCGATCCCAGCGCCCTGCACCAACTCTTCGACGACGCCCGCACGTACAACGCCTGGCTGGACAAACCGGTTCCCGAGGCGCTGCTGCGTGAGCTCTACGATCGGATGAAATGGGGGCCGACGTCGGCCAACTGCTCGCCGGCGCGCATCGTGTTCGTGCAGTCGCCCGCGGCCAAGGCGCGGTTGGCGCCGTGCATTAGCGAAGGCAACCGTGCCAAAACGCTGCAATCGCCGGTGACGGCGATCATCGGCATGGACATGGCGTTCTATGACCGCCTGCCCGAGCTGTTTGCGCACAACCCCGAGGCGCGCGATTGGTTTGCCGGCAAGCCCGATCTCATCGCCGCCACTGCGCTGCGCAACAGCAGCTTGCAGGGTGGTTACTTCATCCTCGCCGCGCGGGCGTTGGGTCTGGATTGCGGGCCGATGAGCGGGTTCGACGCCGACGCCGTCAACGCGGCGTTTTTTGCCGGGTCGACCGTCCAGGTCAATTTTTTGTGCAACCTCGGCTACGGCGATCCGCAGGGTCTGTTTCCGCGCAGCCCGCGGCTGGGTTTCGACCAGGCGTGCCGCATCGTTTGAGCGCGTGCGCCGCGCCGGCGGCGCAGCGGCTCACCGCACCTCGCCGGCCTGTTGCAAGCGGTGGTGCATGCGCTGCAAACCGAGCCAGACCAGCAGCGCGATGATCGGAATCGACACGCCTTCGGCCAGCTTGGGTTGGATGTGCAGCCAGTGTTCCGCGGCCTCGAACAAATGGCCGACGAGCGACGCCATGTAATACGTGATCGCCGCCACCGACAGCCCTTCGACCGTCTGTTGCAGCCGCAACTGCAGGTACTGCCGGCGGTTCATCGACGCCAGCAGACTGCGGTTTTGCTGCTGCATCGCCACTTCCACCCGCGTGCGCAGCAGATTGCTGCAGCGCGAAACGCGCTCGGACAGCGCCTGCTGCCGGCGTGCCGCCCAGGCGCAGGTCTGCATCGCTGGCGCCAAACGACGTTCGAGGAACTGGCCGAGGGTTTGCAGACCGAAAATCGGCGCTTCGCGCAAATCGGCGACGCGGCGGTTGACCAGGTCGTAGTACGCGGCTGCCGCAGTGAAGCGCGCGTGCGATGCGGCATAAAGCCCTTCGACGGTCGACGCCAGCCGCGTCAGCCGGTCGAGCGTCTGGTGGTCACGCTGCACGTCGTCATCTTTGCCGTTGCCGCCGATGGCGTCCATGATGCTCACCAGATCCTGCTCATAGCGGTTGAGCTGCGGGGTGAGCTCGCGCGCCAGCGGCAGCGCCAGCAGCGCCAGCAGCCGGTAAGTCTCGATTTCGAGCAGACGCTGCACCAGCCGCCCGCGCCGGCGTTCGGACATCGGTTTGCTCAGCACGATGAAGCGGGTGTAGCCGTCTGGGCCGATGCGCAGGTCGGTATACACCTGGGCATTGGCATCGCTGACTTCGGCACCGACCAGGGCATCGGCGTCGAGCACCGCGGAAAAATCCGGCGGTGCTTCGCCCGGCAATTCGCCCTCGGCGAACACCGCCACCTGATTGGCGCAAAGCCGTCGTCCGGGAATGCGCGCGCGCCAGTCGGCCGACACGCGCTCGCACGCCGGGTGGGCGAACAGCGGTTGATCCGCAGCCGGGCGTTCATGGGTGATGAAGGTGTAGCTGACGAACTCGCCGTGGCGTTCCCAGCGCAGGCGCACCGGGCCGATCTGCTCGGTGTGGAACATGCTTTGCGGCACTGGCAGCGGCAGGAGCAGATTGCTCAGCAGTTCGGTGAGGTGAACGAAGGCCTGCTGCGATTCCTCCGGAGTGACCAGCATGACCTGGTGGCTGATTTGCGCCGGCGCGCCGATGCGCTCGTACGGCCGGGCATGAATTTCGTTGTGCAGTTGCTGACGCAGCGGATGATCGGTCATGGGCGTAGGGCGAATGGGCGAAGCTGCGCGGACGAGACGCGGAACTGGTATGATGTAAAAGTTTTGTGCAATGCGGAACGCAAGTCGATCTGTTGCGCACAAGGCACACTATGGTACCTGCCCGGGGCATGAACCGCCCGGCTGCGGCCAGCAGTGTCGAAAACGCAAACCGGCTCAACCAGGTGTCGGATGCCGCGCGGTCCACAGCTCACGAAAAGCACGCGGCGGCCCGATCGGAGCCGGATTTCAGACCCAACTTGGATAGGAAACATCATGACTGTCTCGATGCGTCAAATGCTCGAAGCCGGGGTGCACTTCGGCCACCAGACCCGCTTCTGGAACCCGCGCATGGCCCCCTACATCTACGGCCACCGCAACAAGATTCACATCATCAATCTGGAAAAAACCCTGCCGCTGTACCTCCAAGCGCTGAAGTTCGCGCGCGAGCTGGCCAAGCGGCGCGGCACCATTCTGTTCGTCGGCACCAAACGCCAGGCAGGCGAAATCATCCGCGAGCAGGCGCAGCGCTGCGGCATGCCGTATGTGGACCAGCGCTGGCTCGGCGGCATGCTGACCAATTTCAAAACCGTCAAGACCTCGATCAAAAAGCTCAAGGACATGCAGGCGCAAGTGGCCGAAGGCGTGACCGAACACATGAGCAAAAAAGAGGCGCTGACTTTCCACCGCGAAATGGAAAAGCTGGAAAAGTCCATCGGCGGCATCCAGGACATGTCGGCCCTGCCCGATGCGCTGTTCGTCATCGACGTCGGCTACCACAAAATCGCCATTGCCGAAGCGCAGGCGTTGGGCATTCCGGTGATCGGCGTGGTCGATACCAACCACTCTCCGCTGGGCGTGACGCACATCATTCCGGGCAATGACGACTCGGCCAAAGCGGTGGCGCTGTACGCCCAGGGCATGGCCGACGCCATCCTCGAGGGCAAGGCCGACGCCGTCAACGACGTAGTGCAGGCCGTCAACGAGGGCGAGGAGGAATTCGTCGAGGTGCGGGAAGAATCGCCCGCTGCCTGAGGCGCAAGGGCAATCGGCGTCGGGTCGTTGCAGCGCAGATTGCATCGATAGGCGCCGCGGCCCGTTTCATCGGCCTGAACCCAAACGGGGGCTGCACACACAGCCCCTTTTTTACAGCTCGTTTCCAACCCGATTTCGCAATTTCGTAGTCAAGGAGTTCAATGATGGCGGCTATTACCGCAAGCATGGTGGCAGAACTGCGTGCCAAGACCGACGCACCGATGATGGAGTGCAAAAAGGCGCTGACCGAGGCCGACGGCGATATGAGCCGTGCCGAGGAAATCCTGCGCGTCAAACTCGGCAGCAAGGCGAGCAAGGCGGCGTCGCGCGTGACCGCTGAGGGCATCGTCGCCGCGTTCATCGACGGGGCCACCGGTGCGCTGGTCGAACTCAATTGCGAAACCGATTTCGTCGCCAAGAACGACGATTTCCTCACCTTCGGCAAAGATCTGGCCAAGCTGGTCGCGCAGCACGATCCGGCCGATGTGGCCGCGCTGTCGGCGCTGAGCCAGGACGGCGAAACCGTCGAGGCGCGGCGCAGCCGGCTGATCGGCAAAATCGGCGAAAACATGACCATCCGCCGCTTCAAACGCTTTGCCGCCGGACACAAGCTGATGCACTATCTGCACGGCACGCGTATCGGCGTGGTGGTCGAGTACAGCGGCGATGACGTCGCCGCCAAGGATGTGGCGATGCACGTGGCGGCAATGAAGCCCGTGGCCTTGTCGTCGGCCGACGTGCCCGCCGAGCTGATCGAAAAAGAGCGTTCGATCGCCACACAAAAAGCCGCCGAATCGGGCAAACCGGCCGACATCGTGGCCAAAATGGTCGACGGCGCGGTGCAGAAGTACCTCAAGGAAGTGTCGCTGCTCGACCAGGCATTCGTGAAAAACGACAAGCTCACCGTCGGCCAAATGCTCAAAGCAGCCAACACCACGGTGCATGGTTTCACCATGTACGTGGTGGGCGAAGGCATCGAAAAAAAGTCGGAGAATTTTGCCGAGGAAGTGGCGGCGCAAATGGCTGCAGCCAAGCAAGGCTGAGCGCCGTCGCCCGTCTGACCGCGGCTGCCGAGCATGCCGTGCAGGTGGGCACTGCGCAATGGGATCTCCTGCCCGTCACTGGGGTGTCCATGTCCAGATATCAACGTGTTTTGCTCAAGCTTTCGGGCGAGGCCCTCATGGGCGATGACGCCTACGGCATCAACCGCGCCACCATCGAGGCGATGGTGCGCGACATTGCCGAAGTGGTGCACAGTGGTGTGCAACTGGCCATCGTCATCGGCGGCGGCAATATTTTTCGCGGTGTCGCTGGCGGCGCGGTGGGCATGGATCGGGCAACGGCCGACTACATGGGCATGCTGGCCACGGTGATGAATTCGCTCGCCCTGGGCGATGCGATGAAACACGCCGGCCTGCAGCCACGGGTGATGTCGGCCATCGCCATCGATCAGGTGGTCGAGTCTTACGTTCGGCCGAAGGCGCTGCAATACCTCGACGAAGGCAAGTCGGTGATTTTCGCCGGCGGCACCGGCAATCCGTTTTTCACCACGGACACCGCGGCGGCGCTGCGTGCGGCGGAAATCGGCGCGGAGGTCATGCTCAAGGCGACCAAGGTCGACGGCATTTACACCGCGGATCCGGCCAAAGACCCGCAGGCACGGCGGTACGCCCGTATCAGCTTCGACGAGGCCATTGCCCAGCGGCTGCAAATCATGGATGCTACGGCCTTTGCCCTGTGCCGCGAGCAGAAGATGCCCATTCGCGTCTTCAGTATTTTCAAACCCGGGGCGCTCATGCGTGTGGTGCAGGGCGAGGATGAAGGGACGGACGTGTTCGTCTGAGGTCGTTGCCGCGCTTGTTCCCGGCTGCGCGTGCCGCACCGGCTGCGCGGCCGATGTTTTGTTCCAGATCCGTTTGTGGAGTGCATCATGGGAATTGCCGAAATCAAAAAAACCGTCGAAGACAAAATGCACAAGTCGATCGAGGCGCTCAAATCCGACCTGGCCAAGGTGCGCACCGGCCGCGCGCATACCGGCTTGCTCGATCACATCATGGTCGATTACTACGGCACGATGATGCCGATCAACCAAGTGGCCAATCTGAACCTGCTCGATTCCCGTACCATCAGCGTGCAGCCTTGG
>JBFXEK010000031.1:0-9136 GCA_050180155.1 Thiomonas sp.
CCGGGCTGGGGCCAAACGACCAGTTGCTGCAGACCTTGTCCGAACTCAGTGGCCGAGCCGTTCCCGACAAATATCGGCGTCAGCGCAGCCAATTGCTCGATGCCATGCTCGACGGTCACTTTTTTTTCGGCCACGTCAATGTGGCCATCGCCGCCGAGCCCGACCTGCTTTGGTCGATGGGCAATTTTCTGGCAGAGATGGGGGCCGATCTCACCGTTTGCATCACGACAACCAAATCGCCGCTGTTGTCGCGGCTGCCGACCAACGAAGTCGTCATCGGCGATCTGGAGGATTTCGAACGAGCCGCGCTTGCGACCGGCTGCGACTTGCTGCTCACGCATTCACACGGCAGGCAGGCGGCGCAGCGCTTGGGCAAGCCGCTGTACCGCATCGGCTTGCCGCTATTCGACCGCCTCGGTAACGCGCATATCGTGAACATCGGCTATCGCGGCACGCGCAACCTGGTGTTCGATATAGGCAACTTGTTGCTTTCGCATGCGGCGCACCATCAGCCCGATAGCTGGCCGCTTCCCGCGTCGTCGCTTGCCGTGCTGTCGCTGCCGCCGACGCCGGATGCCGCTCAGCCGGCGGCTCCTGCTTGCGGCAATGGCTCATGCGCCTGCACAGAATGAATCGGCACATTGCCTGGCTTTGCTTGCTCTGCCTCGTCCCCCATCCACGCCTTCATCTGAACGACTCATTTGGATCGCTGCCATGAAAATCGCTTTTGCCACCCAGGATCTACACAAGGTCGATGCGCATTTCGGCTGGGCGCGGCATATAGCCGTGTATGACATCGATGAAGCGGGTTATCGTTTCGTCCAGACTTTCGATTTCGGCACCGAGCTGTCCGAGGATGGTAACGAAGACAAGCTGGCGCCCAAACTCGAAGCGATCAAGGACTGCGCCATCGTCTATGTCGCCGCCATTGGCGGGTCCGGCGCGGCGCGGGTCGTGGCGATGAAGGTCCATCCCATCAAGGTGCCGCAACCCGAACCCATTCTGGACATCCTCGACAAGCTACAGGATGTCCTCAAAGGCACGCCGCCGCCGTGGCTGCGCAAGGCGCTGAACAAAGGCCGCGAACACGATTTCGATGTCGAGGACGACGAGGAGAGAACCCATGGCTGATACCGACGCGGTAGCTGGATGCAAAACGCAGCTTGCGTCCGACGACACCGCAGACCCCATCTTGCACGACGGCTTTGTGCGTGAATTGGTCAAACAGATCCGTGCGCAGGACACGCACGGAGTCTGGGACGGCAAGAGCGATGCCGCATTGCTCGCTCCGTACATTCTGAGCGCAGAACAGCGCCGTGCCTTGCCGATCATGGGCGATCCCGACCCCGAGACGCTATGGCGGCTCGAACTGTTCCACAACGCAGTTGGTCTGGCCATCGAGCGCGCCACCGGCTGCATGGTGTCACCAATGATGAAAATGAGTCACGAGGGTTTCGGTCGTGCCGTGCTCACCGCTGGCCGACTGGTCGTGGTCAACCGCCATCTGCGCGACGTGCATCGTTTCGGTTTTCCCAGCCTGGAAAAACTCGCCGAGGTTGGCAACAAGCTGGTCAGCGAAGGCGTCCGCATGATCCAGACTTACACCGAAGTCGCCAAGTTCGGCTGATTGCAGCATTTTTTCTCCACGAGGCCGCCATGCCGCAGACCGTATCCGACCCCGAGGCTCTCAAAGCCGAGTTGAAAAAACTCAACGCCCGCGCCACGCAAGCCAAGATGGACCTGCACGACTTGTCCGAAGAGCTTCCGACGAACTGGGAGCGCATCCTCGAAGTCGCGCAAATCGCATACGACGCGCACGCCGCGCTGATGCTGGCGCGTCGACGCCTGGCGGAAATCACCTGAGGAAACGGCACCATGTCCACCTACACCATCACTTTGCCGAGCGGAGCCGACTGGGTGCCGACTTTCGTTCGAGGCATCGACGAAGACAAATGCATCGGCTGCGGTCGCTGCTTCAAGGTCTGCCCACGCGGGGTGCTGGAGATGGTCGGCGTCAACGAAGACGGCGAACGCGTGGCCATCGAATCCGACGCCGACGAGGACGAGGAGTACGAAAAAAAAGTCATGACCATTGCCAGGCAGGAGCTGTGCATCGGCTGCACGGCATGTGCCCGGATCTGTCCGAAAAAGTGTTACAGCCACGCCGCGTTGGAGGTCTGAACCATGGTTGCAATATGGAAGATGCGACAGGACTGCTGCCCTCCCATGGCGGAGAAACAAGCGTCCACGGTAGACGCAGCAGGTGCACTGCAAGCTTTGTTGCTTGGCTGCGCCGCAGACCCTGAGGATGCAGCGACCCTCGCAGTCGCGGGCGTGCTTGCCAGTGCTTTTTCCCGTTTTGGTCTGCACGTGCTTCCCATTCCAGGGCTGGATGCCAGGCAGACACGCAGACTGATGCGTTACTGGCTGAACGATGCAGATCAGATCCTCGGGCTGGATTGGCCCAGCCTGACATGGATGGAGCGGCAAGAACCGCGAGCCGATGAAATCGAGGACATTGCTGCGCTGCTGCTCGAGGCGGCCGATGCGCAGCGCGACGCCGATGCAGCGCGCTGGCTGGCCCAGATCATCGCCGCCGCCTGCCTAGGCGACGATCACCTCTGGCAGGACTTGCGTCTGCGCTCCAGAGCCGATCTCTCCTTGCTGCTGCACGGCTGGTTCCCGGCACTGGCGGCGCGCAACGTGAACAATATGAAATGGAAAAAATTTTTTTACAAACAGCTCTGCGAGCGCGCTGAACTGCATATCTGTAAATCGCCGAGCTGTGCGGCGTGCAGCGACTACTCATTGTGCTTCGGGCCAGAAGAAGCGGGCCCGATCAGAGTTGCTTGATTGCCGCCGTGCGGTGGCTTGCACCCAGATGGTAGGGGTTCGATGAGGCTCGTGATGATGTGGCGCTACGCCCATCCGCGCCCGCTTGGTAACGCTCATTGGACCATCTAGGTGGAGGCCGGAACACAGGCCCCGAGGAGGTTACCGGCCATGGCTGCTGCTCCCCGCCCGCGGACGCGGACTGCGGACGACGCGCCAACGCCACTCGAACCAATGATCACCCAGCGGGTTTGATCACTGCATCGCCAAGCACAAGCGTCTGGCAAGCCAGGCGCACAGTGGGTCCGGCATTTTTCGACGCCAGCGTGGACAATTCGAACGCCGATGGCTCGGACAGATGCTCCATCCCCTGTACCACCTCGGTCAGGCAGGTGCCACAGTCACTTTCACGGCATCCATACATGATGCCTGCCCCCACCTTTTCGGAAACCTCGATGATTCGCGTGCCGGCCGGCACAGTCACGGTGACACCAATGTCGGCAAAGGTCAATTTTGCTTTAGCCACGAAAGTTCTCCTGGTCGATGCATGACATGGCGACTGATGCGATTCGCCGGCGTGTGTGAGATGGGTCAGAGTGCGGTTCAGAGTGGCGAGACGGTGACATCGCCGTAGATCTGAGTCTGGCAGGCGAGACGGCAGTGTTTGCCGGCAAAGTTCTCGCGCAGAATCATGGCCTGCAATGATTCGAGATCCTTGCAGTTACGCCAAGCTCCCACCACCTCCTTGAAATGTGCGAACAGAGTCTCTTTTTCCAAGGCAGATTGCCTGGACAGATTCTCGGCCCCATCGAGCACCTCGAACACGCAACTGCCGCAATCGCCCTCGCGGCAGTTGTAGGCGATGTAGGAGCCGACCTTTTCCGAGATCTCGATGATGCGGGTGCCCACCGGCACGGTGACGGTGGCTGAGACGTCTGCAAACTTGACTTTCGCTTTTGTCATGATGGGGAATCCTCCGGATTGCGGGAAGCGCTACGGCGTTGAAGGGGGTAGCTGCAAGGCATGGGGTCAATCGATGCAGAGCTGGGACATGTCGATTTCGCGCGTTCTGGGTTTGCCGATGAGAAAGCTGGCGATGTCGCGGCCGTAGTTACGACAGTTCTCCAGTTCTTCTTCGCTGGGGATCAGTTTGATGCGCATCCCGCCGACTGGCACGCGCATCTTCAAGCCGCGCAAGCGGTCTTCGATCATGCGAACGGCTTCGCCCGACCAGCCATACGAACCGAAGGCCCCCGCAACCTTGCCTTTGACGCTGATCTTGGCAAACGAGGACAGCAGATCCCATACGGGTTTGACAGCGTCGCCGTTGATGGTGGGAGAACCGATCAGAATGGCGTCGGCGCCTTCCACCAAATCGACAAACGGCTCGACTTCGCCACCTTCGAGGTCATACAGCGAGACGCGGATGTCGCCGGTTTCTGCCGCACCGTCGCGGATCGCCTCGGCCATATGCATGGTGTTGCGATAGGAGCTGATGTAGAAAATGAGCATCGTCTTGTCGCTGCCGTCGCTGTCCATGTGCAGCCGGGGTGTGGACAACTCGCGGTAACGTGCGATGTAAAGCCGAGGATGATCCCGCAGGATTGGGCCATGCGTCGGAGCGATCAATGTGATGTGCAGCGGTTCGATCAAATCCAACGCCTGCAGCACATACTGCTTGAACGGGCGCATGATGTGCGCGTAGTAATACTCGAAAGAGAAGCGGAAGTCCCCGACACGGTCGTTGAACAATTGCGCATCGCAGTAATGGCAGCCGAACACATCACCTGAGAACAGCACGCCGTCTTCTTCCAGAAACGTGCATTGGGTGTCGGGCCAATGCAGGAAGGGGGTATTGAGAAAGCGCAGGGTGCGGTCTCCGAGACTGACGGTGTCATTCGTCGTGACCGGGATGTAACTGATCGTGGTGTCGTTGAGCAGCGCCTTGAGCATGAGCTGCGCTGCCTCTGAAATATAAAGCCTGGCATTGACCGCGCGGCGCATGAGTTCGGGCAAGGCGCCGGAATGATCGGGCTCAAGGTGGTTGATCACGATGACCTTGATGTCCTCGTAATTGGCCACCGCTTCCAATCGGGCGAAGAACTGCTCGGCGCATTCTTCCTTGACGGTATCGATCACTGCCAAGCCGGCTGATCCGCGTACCAGATAGGCGTTATAAGTCGTGCCATTGGGCGTTTTGAGAATGACGTCGAAGGTTCGCATCTTGGGGTCGAACGCGCCGACCCAGTGCACCCGCGGGGTCACCTCGACCGGCTGCAGACAGTCGTGTTGCATGGCAGGGGATCAGAAAAATGATGATGCATCTTGCCTGGTGGATTCGCTGTGCGAGGCGTTGGCTCGCCCGGTCACGCGAGGATCATTTGAAGCCCACGCCTGGTTCACCGCTGAACTGGATCAGGATGTTTTCGTCTCGCGGGATGAATTGGCACGCCAGGCGATATTTCGGCGGCAAGTCGTTGACATCGGCCTCAGCGAGTTCTTGCTTGGTGATCAGCCCCTCGGCCACGAGGGTGCGGCGCTCCTTATCGCTGAGCGCCTGGCCCATGCGCGGCTTGCCGTCCAGCGAGGTTACTTTGATGACGCATGAACCGCATTCGCCGTCTTCGCATTCGAACGGCAAGGGAATTTTGTACTTCTTGGCGAGTTTGAGCACGCTGTGGGTGTCGCCGGCAGTGGCGTAAACGGTGATGTCTTTTTCCATCAGCGGCGAGCTGAAACAGATGGTGGCCATGACAGTCCTTTGCAATTGATGAAGTGGCACAGTGGGATGGGCAATACTTACTTTGACTGAGCAATAGTCATGCCACGCGAAGGATCGTTCCTATGACCTGCCTCCCAGGCCGGAAAAATGGACCCTCAACGACAGCCTTGTATCGTGCGGCCGCAATGCAACTATCGCAGCGTCTCCAGCAGGGTCGCTGCCGGATCGAGTCGAAGGCGGGCGTCGTCACAAAACCGACAAAGCCGACAAAGTGCGCATGCCCAGGCCGTTTTGTCGCCCGACCGTCCGCCGCACAGGCTGCAAGGAATTCGAGCAACTTATTGATATAGATCAGGAAAATTTCCAAAAGAGAGTTGGCACGGTTCCTGCTCGAAGCAATTGCCGCAGCGATATCCGGCGGCGCCGAGATCAGAGGAACCATGTCATGCCAGTCATCGACAAACCCATCTACTTCGATTACGCCGCAACCACGCCCGTCGATCCGCGGGTGGTCCGGGCGATGGTGCCGTATCTGTACAAACAATTCGGCAACCCCGCATCGCGCAGCCATGCCTTTGGCTGGGCGGCCGAAGAGGCGGTGGAAATCGCCCGAGAGCAGGTTGCCGCGCTCATCGGTGCCGATGCCCGCGAAATCGTCTGGACCTCCGGCGCCACCGAGTCGAACAACCTGGCGATCAAAGGGGCGGCGCATTTCCACAAAGCCCGCGGTCGGCATATCGTGACCGTCAAAACCGAGCACAAGGCGGTGCTCGATACCTGCCGTGAACTCGAACGCGAAGGCTTCGAGGTCAGTTATCTCGACGTCGACAGTGACGGCCTGCTTGACCCGCAGGCGTTCGCTGCCGCTTTGCGGCCCGACACCATCTTGGCCTCGGTCATGTTCGTGAATAACGAAATCGGCGTGATTCAAGACGTGGCGACGTTGGGCACGATGTGCCGCGAGCGCGGCGTGCTGTTTCACGTCGATGCGGCGCAAGCCACCGGCAAGGTGGACATCGATCTGTCCGATCTGCCTATCGACTTGATGAGCCTGTCGGCGCACAAGACTTATGGGCCCAAAGGCATCGGTGCGCTGTACGTCAGGCGCAAGCCGCGCGTGCGCATCGCCGCGCAAATGCACGGCGGCGGGCATGAGAACGGTCTGCGTTCGGGCACGCTGCCGACGCACCAGATCGTCGGCATGGGCGAGGCCTATCGCCTGGCGCGTGAGAACATGCATGCCGAGAACGAGCGCATTCGCGCGTTGCGCGATCGGCTGTGGGGCGCGTTGTCGGTCATCCCAGAAATCCAACTCAACGGTGATCTGCAGCAGCGCGTGGCGCACAACCTCAACGTCAGCTTCAAATTCGTCGAAGGTGAATCGTTGCTCATGGGCATCAAGGGCGTGGCGGTGTCCAGCGGTTCGGCCTGCACATCGGCCAGCCTGGAACCCAGCTATGTGCTGCGCGCATTGGGCATGAGCGACGAGGTCGCGCACAGCTCGATCCGGTTTTCCCTTGGGCGCTTCACCACTGAGAGCGAAGTCGACGCAGTGGCCGAAAGTATCAAATCCACCGTCGAGCGACTGCGCGAGTTGAGCCCATTGTGGGATATGCACTGCAGCGGGATCGATCTGTCGACCGTGCAATGGGCTGAGCATTGATTGCATTGGCGGGCGAACACGATCGCAGCGATCGATTGCCCGTTTTTCTTGGAGAGCATCATGGCCTATAGCGACAAAGTCATCGAACACTACGAAAACCCGCGCAACGTCGGCAGTTTTGGCGTAGAGGAAAGCGGTGTGGGCACCGGCATGGTCGGCGCTCCAGCATGCGGTGACGTGATGAAATTGCAGATCAAGGTCAACGCCGCCGGCGTGATTGAAGACGCACGCTTCAAGACTTATGGCTGCGGTTCGGCCATCGCCTCGTCTTCGCTCGTCACCGAATGGGTGAAGGGCAAGACGATCGACGAAGCGCTGGCGATCAAGAACACCGCGATTGCCGCCGAGCTGGCGTTGCCGCCAGTGAAAATCCACTGTTCCATCCTGGCCGAGGACGCCATCAAGGCGGCCGTTGCCGACTACCGCAACAAACTCGGCAGCAGCGATGGTGTTGTGGTCGAGCACGATGTCTGCGCACCCCCGCCTACGGCGCAAAGCTTGGGCGGTTGAAACACACACACCTTCCCGGTGCCCGCTTTTCCCCAACCCGAGTCAAGGAGTCACCCATGAGTACATGTAAATCGCAAGGATCTGCTGCATCCTGCTCGACCACCATGCCACCGCCGCCGGCGGCGGCGATCGAGCGAGCCGCGGGCGCCGATCCCATCGTCGTCACCGATGCCGTGGTTGAAAAAATCACACAGATGCTCGCCGAAGAAGGTGAAAGCGCGATGTGCCTGCGCGTATTCGTCACCGGAGGCGGCTGCTCTGGTTTGCAATACGGCTTTTCCATCGAAGATGCTCCGGCGGACAACGACGTGCTGGTGCAGCGCGGTGTATTGTCGGTAGTAGTCGATCCGGTGAGTCTGCAATACCTCGCCGGTTCCGAAATCGATTTCCAGGACGGTTTGGAGGGTGCCAATTTCATCATTCGCAACCCCAACGCTGTCAGCACCTGCGGTTGCGGCAATTCATTCTCGACCTGAAGGCGTGCGACACGCATGCAGAGCAAGGAGAAAGAAGATGAGCATTTCACTCACCCCCAAGGCCGCGGCACAGGTGCGCAAGGCGCTGGATAAACGCTGCAGCGGACTTGGGCTGCGGCTAGCCATCAAAACCAGCGGCTGTTCCGGCTATGCCTACGCGCTGGAATTCGCCGATGCGGTCAACGACGACGACGTGTTGTTCGAGAGCGAGGGCGTGAATATCGTGGTCGACGCCCGGAGTTTGCCGCTGCTCGACGGCACGCAACTTGACTGGACGCGCGAAGGGCTGAACGAAGGGTTCCGCTTCCATAACCCCAACGCCAGCGCCACTTGCGGCTGCGGCGAGTCGTTTGCCGTCTAGGCGCGCGAAAAAGTCGGAGAGGTTTGACGCAATGGCCCTGTTGCAAATCGCCGAGCCCGGGCAATCTGCCGCACCGCACCGACACCGTCTGGCCGTGGGTATCGACCTAGGGACGACTAACTCGCTCGTCGCCACGGTACGCAGCGGGCAGGCTGTGGCGCTGGCAGATGACCAAGGGCGTCTGCTGCTGCCGTCGGTCGTGCACTACGATGCGAACGGTACGGTCACAGTCGGAGAAGCTGCGCGCGAACGCCTGAGCGACGATCCGCTCAATACCATCGCCTCGGCCAAGCGGTTGATCGGACGCCCGCTGGCCGAACTCAACCCTGCACTGGTGCACTATGAGCTGGTCGAACGACACGGCGAGGCGGCAGTGCGCACTGCCGCCGGTATCAAAACCCCCAGCGAGGTCGGTGCCGAGGTGTTGCGCGTGCTCAAGGCGCGTGCCGAAGCGACGCTGGGCGGAGAGCTCATCGGCGCCGTGGTGGCTGTGCCCGCCTATTTCGACGAAGCGCAGCGTCAGGCCACCAAGGAAGCCGCGCGCCGGGCGGGCCTGCCGGTGTTGCGTCTGC
>JBFXEK010000032.1:0-9034 GCA_050180155.1 Thiomonas sp.
CGCGTGTCGGCTCCGCGGCGCCGTTGCCTGCAATCGGGCGCGGCGCTGGCGCTGAACCTGCTGCTGCCAACCGCCCGCGCCCAGCAGGCTGCGGCCTCCACTGCCTCGACCGCCACCTCCGCTGCGGCTCAAGCGTCGCCGCCCGTGCCGATGAGCAGCGGCTGGCCGGCGCGCGACGTGCAGGCGCTGGTGGCACGCATCGTGCAGCGCAACGGCCTGCCCTCCGGTCTGGTCGAGCGCCTACTGGGTCAGGCGCAATACCTGCCGACGGTGGCCCGGCTCATCCTGCCCGGGCCGCCGGCGAAAAAAAACTGGCGGGTGTACCGCAGCCGCTTCGTCGACGCGCTGCGCATCGGTGCCGGCAGCGATTTTCTGCAGGAATTCGGCGTGTGGTTCGCGCGCGCGCAGCAGCGCTGGGGAGTACCGCCGCATATCGTCGCCGGCATCCTCGGCGTGGAAACGATCTATGGCCGCAACATGGGCAATTTCCGCGTGATCGACGCGCTGTCCACGCTGGCGCTGCGCTTTCCGCCGCAGGCGCCGCGCGACCGCAGCGCGTATTTCGGCGCGCAGCTCGGCGACTTTTTCCAGTGGTGTGCGCTGGACGACCGCGACCCGCTGCAGGTGCGCGGCTCGTACGCCGGCGCCATCGGCATGCCGCAGTTCATGCCGGAAAACATCCTGCGATATGCGGTGGATTTCGACCAGGGCGGGCACATCGACCTGAGCAACGACCCGGCGGACGCCATCGGCTCGGTGGCGAATTTTCTTGCCGCCAAAGGTTGGACACCGGGGCAGCCGACGCATTTCGCGCTGCAACTGCCCGCGGATTTACCGCCGGCCACGCTCGCCGCCCTGCTGGAGCCGGACATCACACCGACTTTCACCGCCTCGCAGCTCGCCGCGCTCGGTCTGGCGCTGCTGCCGCAGGCGCGTGCCTACCCGGGCAAGCTCGCCGTGGTGCAACTGCCCAACGCCGACACCGCGCCCGATTACGTGCTCGGCACCGACAATTTTTACGTCATCACGCGCTACAACCACTCGGCGTTCTACGCCTTGGCGGTGATCGAGCTCGGCGAAGTGGTGTCGGCCGCCGCCGCGGCAGCCGGCGCGGGTTCAGCGGGTTGAAGCGCTCAACTCGCGGATGCCGGCGAGCACGATGGCGCTGAGCTCGGCCACGTCCTCGCCCAGCCGCCGTGCCCCGGCCAAGTCGCCGATGTCCAGCGCCGCCTTGGCCTGCCGCGCCAGTTCGTGGATTTGCGCGTGCTGCTCCAACAGCCGGGCGTAGCGCGGGTCGCGGCCGTAGTACAGCCGGCCCTGTCCGCCCAGCCAGAGGCCGAGGTGACACTGGTTTTCCGCCTGCACGTCGAGCACGTGCTCGGGAAACGGCACTTCGCCGCGCAGCGCCTGCTGCAAGCGCTCGACGCGACGC
This sequence comes from Thiomonas sp., assembly GCA_050180155.1. GTDB lineage: Bacteria > Pseudomonadota > Gammaproteobacteria > Burkholderiales > Burkholderiaceae_C > Thiomonas. The sequence goes on from JBFXEK010000032.1 coordinate 1,433, forward strand.
TGCTGCGCCACTTCGACTTCATGCGGAAACGGGGCAGCGCGTAGATTGGCCTGCGGCCGCACCCAAGTCTGCACCCAGGTCGCAATGGCCGCAGCGGGCTGCGGCCGCGAAATGGCGTAGCCCTGCGCCAGGGTGCAGTTCATCGCCGCAAGCATCGACAGGTGTTCGAGCGTCTCCGCCCCTTCGCCGATGACTTCCAGCCCGAGCAGATTGGCCGCGGTGATCACCGCCGAGACGATGGCGAAATCTTTCGGATCGTTGACCATGTCGCGGACGAACGACTGATCGATTTTGATCGACTGCGCCGGCAGTTGCTGCAGGTAGGTGAGCGACGCCGCGCCGGTGCCAAAGTCGTCCAGCGCCACGCTCACGCCCAAATCCTGGCAAGCCTGCAGCACCTGCCGCGCCTGCTGCAGGTTGCGCAGCGGCGCCGATTCGGTGATTTCGAGCATCAGCGCGCTGGCGGTAAACCCGGGGTGGTTGCGCAGCGCCTGCTGCAGGTCGTCGAGGAATTCTGCCGCCAGCAGGTGCTCGGCGCTGATGTTGACCGCGACGTGCAGCTCCAGCCCCTGCGCCCGCCACAACGCGCCTTGCGTCAACGCCTGATCGAGCACGAAACGGCCGATCGGCCGTGCCAGCCTGCCGTGGTCGAGCACACTGGCGAACTCGCCCGCAGCCTGGATGGCGCCCTGTTCGGTGCGCAGCCGCAACAGCGCCTCGACACCAACGACTGCCGGCCGCGCCGGGTCGCCACCGATGGACACGATGGGCTGGTAGTGCAGCAGCAGGCGGCCCTGGTGCAGCGCGGCTTCGACGCTTTCCAGCAGGCTTTTCTGCTTCTGCGCCTGGTACTCGAAATCGGGCTGGAAACGCAAGTAGCGGTCGCGCCCGGCGGCCTTGGCCGCGTATAGCGCCAGATCGGCGCGGCGCAACAGCGTTTCGGCGTCGCCGCCGTCTTCGGGGTAGAGCGCGCAACCGACGCTGGCCGAAATCGACGCCTGCCGCCCCACGCCCAGATCGAACGGCTGGCGCAGCGCGCCGAGGATGCGCTGCGCCGCGGCCTGCGCCGCGGTTTCGCCGCCGAAATTGTCGGTCAACAGCACGGCGAACTCGTCGCCGCCCATGCGCGCCATCACTTCGCCTTCGCGCAAAATCGACTGCAGCCGCTGCGCCGTGTCGCGCAGCAGCACATCACCGGCGGAATGGCCGTAGGCATCGTTGACCTGTTTGAAGCCGTCGAGATCGAGCAGCAGCAGGGCAAACGCGCCGTGCTGCGCCCATGCCGTCTCCAGCGCCAGCTGTAGGCGTTCACGCAGCAGCGTGCGGTTGCCCACCGCGGTGAGCGGATCGGTAATCGCCAGCAGGCGCAAATGGTGTTGCTGCGTTTGCGCCAACGCCAACTCGCGCCCGATCTGCCCGCGGGCATAGCGATAGAGCACGGTCAGCAGGAGCAAAAAGCACACCAGCCCGAGCAGCGGCGGCCAGACGGTGCGCCAATACTGCGCCCAGAGCACGCCTTCGGGCACCGAGACGGCCACCGCCAGATCCGGGTAGGCCTGCAGCCGCTGCCAACTGCCGATGCGGCGCAACCCGTCGGCAGCGACGAAGCCGCTGTAGTGGCCGCCTTTGCGCACCGGGTCTTCGGCCAGCGAGCGCACCAGCGCGCCCTTTTGCGGTTGCGAAAAAAACGCTGCGTCTTTCGGTGACGGCCAGCGCGCGAGCACGTAGCCGTCCTGCCGCGCCAGCACGGCGGCCATGCCGAGGTAGGGCAACGCGGTGTTCGACAGCGTGTGTTGCAAAAAACTCTCGGTGCTCACCGCGGCGATGACGAAATAGCCCGGATGCGTGCGGCCCGGAGGAATTTCGCGCACCAGCGGAAACACCCATTTACCCACCAGCGGGCTTTTCACCGGGCGGGTGACGAGCAAGCCGTCGCGCTGCGGCAGCTCGCGCAGCATGCGGCGGGCTTCGAGCAGAGCCGGGTCGGCGTGGGTTTGCGGCAAACCCGCGGCGCGCAGCGAACTGCCGAGCAAACGGCCGTCGGGCGACACGATGCACAGCGACAACGCGCCGGGCAGCAGCGCCTGGCGGCGTTCGAGCAGCAGTTGCAGGGCCTCGGGATGGTCGAGCAGATCGGCCTTTTCCGCCAGATCCGAGCCGGTGGCTTCGAGCACGGCGGAAAAGCTCTGGAAGTACGACTGCGTGGCGCTGACCAGAAAGCTCGAACTGGTGTCGAGCGAGGCGTACAGAATCTGCCGTTGCCCACGCCAGGTGCTCAGCGCGTAAAACAGCGCCAGCGCGACGAAGACCACAAACAGCGTCCAGTACAGGCGGCCGATCCAGCGCTGCGCCAGCGGCGTGCCGACCAGAGGCTGCGACGGCTGCGGCATAGACGGCGTGCCAGTGTGCGGCGCCCCGAACGACAAGGTGTCGGGAGCATCATCGGCGATCTGCGCTGGAACCATGCAGGGCGGGAGGTGGAGGCTGAATGAAAGGCGCGCTGCCGGCCCCGGCTGCTGCAGCAAGGCGGCGCGATGGCTTTGGCCTGCACTGTAGCGGCAGCAGCGCGCGGCTCACAACGCCTCGATTCAGGCGGGCGGCACGCAAGCGCGGATTGTGTGATGCATTTCACAATTCCTGTTCCAGCGGAACGACCTGCTTGCGCGAGTTCAGCGCCACGTGAATGCCGGCAAAAATCAGCAGCGCGGCCCAGAGGTGATACCAGTGGATGGTTTCGCCGAGAAACAGCCAACTCAAAATGGCGGCAAACAGCGGCGCCAGATTGCCGAAATAGGCCGGAATCTGCGCTCCGACCTTGCCCACCGCGCTGCCCCAGCACCAGTAGGCAAACAGCGAGGGCAGCACGGCAACATACGCCAACGCCGCCCAGACGTGAGGCCCCCAGTGCGTCACCTGCCCTGCGAGCCAGCGCTCGGCCAGCATGAACGGCAGGATGGACAGCACCCCCCAGATCATTTGCGCCGCCAGCGAAGTCATCGGCGCCAGCCCCAAGGGACGCTGACGCAGCTCCCATGTGTAGATCGCCCAGAGGAACACGGCCAGAAGCATGAGCAGGTCGCCAGGGGCGAAGTGCAGCGCCGCCAGATGCGCCACGTCGCCCTTGGCCACGACCAGCGCAACCCCGGCGATCGACAGCAGCGCGCCGAACCACTGCGCGCGCCCGACCGGCTGTTTGTAAAACGCGCCGCCGATCAGCAGGATGAACACCGGCGCGCTCGCCGTGATCAGCGAAACGTTCAGCGGCGTGGTCGTTTCCAGCGCGACGTATTGCAGCGAGTTGTAGCTGCCTACGCCGAGAACGCCCATGATGGCGATCGACTTCCAGCGGCGGAAAAACACCGCGCGGTTGCGCCACAAATCGGGGCCGACGAGCAGCAGGGCGATGCCCAGGGCGAAAAACCAGCGGTAAAAACTCAGCGCCAGCGGCGGAATTTGCCCGACCATCAGCCGCCCGACCACGGCGTTGCCGGCCCAGAACAGCGGCGGCAGAGTCAGGAGCAAGGCGGTGCGCGGGTCGAGCAGGCGATGGTGGTGGTCTGGCATGCGGGCATTATTTCAGCGCCCCGGCTTTTCTGCCGGCACTGCCGCTGCGGCAGATTTTGCGGCATCATGCGCACCATGCGCATCGCCATCGTTTCCGACATCCACGGCAACCTGCCCGCGCTGGACGCGGTGCTGGCCGACATCGCCCGCCGCGGCGCCGACCTGATGGTCGACTGCGGCGACCTGCTCAGCGGCCCGCTGTGGCCGCGCGAAACCGCCGAGCGGCTGATGGCGTTGAACCTGCCGACCATCGCCGGCAACCACGAGCGGCAGCTATTGGCGTGTGCGCAGCAGCGCGGCGGCAGCGGTGACCAATATGCCTTCGAGCAGACCACCGCAGCGCAGCATCAGTGGCTGGCCGCGCTGCCCGCCCGGCTGCAACCCGCCCGCGGGGTGGTGATGATCCACGGCCGGCCCGACAGCGATCTGGACTATCTGCTCGACACCGTCGACGCCGCCGAGCCCGCCGGGGTGCGGATGGCCACGCCGGAAGAAGTGCGGCAGCGGCTGGCCGGCATCGACGCCGAACTCGTGGTCTGCGGCCACAGCCACCACCCCGGGATGATGCAACTGCCCGGCGGGCCGCTGGTGGTCAACGCCGGCAGCGTCGGCCTGCCGGCGTTCGACGACGACCACCGCGGGTATCACCGCATGCGCAACGGCAGCCCGCACGCGCGCTACGCGCTGTGCCAGCGCGAGGCCAGCGGCCGCTGGAGCGCAGCTCTCATTGCCGTCGCTTACGACTGGGACGCCGCCGCCGAGCAGGCGCAGCGCAACGGCGCGCCCGACTGGGCCGGCTGGCTGCGCAGCGGCTGGGCGTGAGCACAGCTCGACCACCGCGGTTGGCAAGCCGGGTTGCGGCGCGATGCCGCAGCGCTCAGGCGTACACCTCGGCGTCAGCCAGACGGGGCGCGGCGGCGTCCTTTCCCGCCAGCTTCGGCGCGGCGCCGCCCAGCGGCCAGGCGATTGCCAGTTGCGGGTCGTTCCACACCACGGCGCGTTCGTGCTCGGGGTACCAGTAGTCGGTGGTTTTGTAGAGAAAGTCGGCCGATTCGCTGAGCACGACAAAGCCGTGGGCAAAGCCCGGCGGCACCCACAGCTGCCGTTTGTTGTCCGCCGACAGTTCCACGCCGACCCACTGGCCGAAACGCGGCGAGCTTTTGCGCAAATCCACCGCCACGTCCCACACGCAGCCGGCGACCACCCGCACCAGCTTGCCCTGCGGCTTGACGAGTTGGTAGTGCAGCCCGCGCAGCACGTGCCGCACCGAGCGCGAATGGTTGTCCTGCACGAATTCCGCGTCCAACCCGGTATCCAAGGCGAAGGTCTTGCGGTTGTAGCTCTCGAAAAAGAAGCCGCGGTCGTCGCCGAACACCCGGGGCTCGAGAATCAGCACCTCGGGCAAGGCGGTGGGGATGACGTTCATGCCGCCTCCTGCAGCAGTTTGAGCAGGTACTGGCCGTAGCCGTTCTTTTTCATCGGCTCGGCCAGGCGCTGCAGTTGCGCCGCGTCGATCCAGCCAGCGCGCCAGGCGATTTCTTCCGGGCAGGCCACTTTGAGCCCCTGGCGTTTTTCGATGGTGGCGATGAACTGCCCGGCTTCGAGCAGGCTGTCGTGCGTGCCGGTGTCCAGCCAGGCGTAGCCGCGGCCCAGGGTCTGCACCTGCAGCTGCCCCTGCTGCAGATACGCGCGGTTGACGTCGGTGATTTCCAGCTCGCCGCGCTTTGACGGTTTGAGGCTGGCGGCGATGCCGCACACCTGCTGATCGTAGAAATACAAGCCGGTGACGGCGTAGCTGCTCTTGGGCAGCGCGGGTTTTTCTTCGATGCTGATCGCCCGGCCCGTGGCGTCGAACTCGACCACGCCGTAGCGCTCGGGGTCGTGCACGTGGTAGGCAAAGACCGTCGCGCCGGTGGTCCGCGTGCTGGCGACCTTGAGCGCGGCTTGCAGATCGTGACCCCAGAACAGGTTGTCGCCCAGCACCAGGCTGCTCGGGGCGTTGCCGACGAAGCTGCGGCCGATGAGAAAGGCTTGCGCCAAGCCGTCGGGGCTGGGTTGCACCGCGTAGTGCAGGCTCAAGCCCCACTGGCTGCCGTCGCCCAGCAGCTGGGCAAAGCGCGGGGTGTCCTGCGGGGTGGAGATGATCAGCACCTCGCGGATGCCGGCGAGCATCAGCGCAGACAGCGGGTAGTAGATCATCGGCTTGTCGTACACCGGCAGCAGCTGCTTGCTCACCGCCTGGGTGACGGGGTACAGCCGCGTGCCGGAGCCGCCGGCCAAAATCAGTCCTTTGCGCGTCATGGGGTGTGAGGAGTGAGTTCGTCGATCAGCCGCTGCACCTGGGTTTGCCAGGGTGGCAGGTGCAGGTCGAAGGTGGTTTGCAGCTTGGTGCAGTCCAGCCGCGAGTTGGCCGGGCGCGGCGCGGGAAGCGGATAGTCGGCGGTGGCGATGGCTTGCACCGCCTCGGGCGCGCAGCGCAGCGCCCAGCCGCGCTGGCGCGCGTATTCGATCACCCACCGCGCGTAGCCGTGCCAGGAGGTCGCACCTTGCGCGCTGAGGTGATACAGACCCGACAAGCGCTCGGGCGCCGGGTCGTGGCGCAGGCGCAGCAACACATGCGCGGTGACGTCGGCGATCAGCTCGGCGCTGGTCGGCGCGCCGAACTGGTCGGCAATCACCCGCAGCTGCTCGCGCTCGGCGGCCAGCCGCAGCATGGTCTTGGCGAAGTTGCCGCCACGCGCGGCGTACACCCAGGAAGTGCGCAAAATGACGTGACGGCAGCCGCTGGCGGCCATCGCGCGTTCGCCCTCGAGCTTGCTGCGGCCGTAGGCGCTTTGCGGGTTGGGGGCGTCGGTTTCGACGTAGGGCGCGGGCTTGCGGCCGTCGAACACGTAGTCGGTCGAGTAGTGCAGCAGCCAGGCGCCGTGCGCGGCAGCATGCTCGGCCAGCACCGCAGGCGCTTGCGCGTTGATGCGCTGCGCCAGCTCCGGCTCGCGCTCGGCTTGATCGACCGCGGTGTACGCCGCGGCGTTGACGATGACGTGCGGCTGCGCGCGCTCGAGCAGCGCGCGCAGCGCCGGCAGGTCGCTGAAGTCGGCCTGCGCGCGGGTGCAGGGCAGGACGTCGCCCAGCGGCAACAGCGCGCGGCGCAGCTCCCAGCCGACCTGACCGTCGGCGCCCAGCAGCAGGAAGCGCGCCGCACTCATGCCAGCGCCGCGCCGTATTGGCGGTCGACCCATTGGCGGTACGCGCCGCTGGTGACGTGCTGCACCCAGTCGGCGTGGTCGAGATACCACTGCACCGTCTGGCGCAGCCCGGTGGCGAAGGTTTCCTGCGGCGTCCAGCCGAGTTCGCGCTGGATTTTGCTCGCGTCGATGGCGTAGCGGCGGTCGTGCCCCGGGCGGTCGGCCACAAACGTGATCTGCTCGCGGTACGGGCGGCCGTCGGCGCGCGGACGCAGCTCGTCGAGCAGGTCGCACAGGGTATGGACGACGTCGAGGTTTTTGACTTCGTTGTGCCCGCCGATGTTGTAGGTCTGCCCGGGCACGCCGGCGGCGAGCACGCGGTCGAGGGCGCGGCAGTGGTCGCGCACATACAGCCAGTCGCGCACGTTCTGCCCGTCGCCGTACACCGGCAGCGGCTTGCCCGCCAGCGCGTGATGGATCATCAGCGGGATGAGCTTTTCGGGGAACTGGTAAGGGCCGTAGTTGTTCGAGCAGTTGGTGGTCAGCACCGGCAGGCCGTAGGTGTGGTGCCAGGCGCGCACCAGATGGTCGCTGGCGGCCTTGCTCGCGCTGTACGGGCTGTTGGGGGCGTACGGCGTGGTTTCGGTGAACGGCGGATCGGTGGGCCCGAGGCTGCCGTAGACCTCGTCGGTGGACACGTGCAGCAAGCGGAAGGCGGCTTTGTCCGCTGCCGGGAGTTCGGCCCAGTACGCGCGCGCGGCTTCGAGCAGCTCGAAGGTGCCTTGCACATTGGTACGGATGAACTCGCCCGGGCCGTGGATCGAGCGGTCGACGTGGCTTTCGGCGGCAAAGT
>JBFXEK010000033.1:0-9011 GCA_050180155.1 Thiomonas sp.
CGGCTGCAATGGCTGCCCGCAGCGTTTGCGGTGCAGGAGTGAAGGCGCCTAATATCTACGTTTTGCACCGTTTCCCAGTCATGCTTGAGCAGCGCATCCAGAAGCAGTTTTTCGACAGCGCCGATTTGAAATACCAGGCCGCCGAGCTGCTGGCCGCGCCGATCGCCCGCGCCGTCGATGTGCTGGCCGCGGCGATTTCCAACGGCCACAAAATCCTCATCTGCGGCAACGGGGGCTCGGCGGCCGACAGCCAACACCTGGCGGCCGAACTGGTCGGCCGCTTCGAGCGCGAGCGCCCCGAGTTGGCCGCCATCGCGCTGACCACCGACACCTCGATCCTCACCGCAGTGGCCAACGATTACGGCTTCGACCATGTGTTCGCCAAACAAGTGCGCGCGTTGGGGTTGCCCGGTGACGTGCTCGTCGCGCTGAGCACCAGCGGCAATTCGGCCAGCATCGTCGAGGCGGTGCGCGCGGCGCAGGAGCGCGACATGACCGTGCTGGCGCTGACCGGGCGTAGCGGCGGGCGCTTGGCCGGGCTGCTGCGCGAGGTCGACGTGCACCTTGCCGTGCCGCACGAGCGCACCGCGCGCATCCAGGAAGTCCACCTGTTGACGCTGCACTGTCTTTGCGATGGCTTAGACTGGGTATTGATGGGTGAACCGGAGTCGATGCCATGACACGTCTGACACAGTACAACGCGGATCGTCGTTCCGCTCCTTCTGCCGCAGCGGCGGCCTCGGCGCGGCGCCACCGCCGGCTGTGGCGTGCCGCCGGCGTGCTCGCCGTGGTGCTGGCGGCAACGCAATTGCAGGGCTGTTTCGTCCTCGGCCTGGGCGCAGTAGGCACCACGGCCTACGTCGCCACCGACCGGCGTACCGCCGGCTCGATCCTCGAAGACAACACCATCGGGCTGAAAGCCGACAACCAGATCGCCTCGGCGCTCGGGCCCAACGCCAACGTGCGCGCGGTGAGCTACAACCAGCAAGTGCTGCTCGTCGGCCAAGTGCCGACCGAGGCGGACAAGCAGCGTGCCGCCGAAATCGTCAAAGGCATCCCCAATGTCAAGGCGGTGCTCAACGAAATCGACGTCGGCCCGGTCGCCGACCTCAACCGTCAGGCCACCGATGCGCTCATCACTACCAAGGTCAAGGCGCGGCTGATCGACGCCAACGACATTTTCGGCAATGCGTTCAAAGTCACCACGTCCAACAGCGTGGTGTATCTGATGGGTATCGTGACGCAGCGCGAGGCCGACCGCGCCGTGCAGATCGCGCGTGACACCACCGGGGTGTCCAAGGTCGTGACCATGTTCAACATCATCAGTGAGCAGCAGCTGCGCGAGATGCAAAACCCGCAGAAGGTCAACGCACCGCCGCCCGAGCCGCGCGGCAACAACCCGGCCTGATCCCCTGATCCCGTTTCTCAACCCCGATGAAGGATGCTGTATGAGTTTGCTCGACGTTCCCGCCGGCAAGAACCTGCCTGACGATGTCAACGTGGTGATCGAAATCCCGGCGCATGCCGCACCGGTGAAATACGAGGTCGACAAGTCCAGCGGCGCGCTGTTCGTCGACCGCTTCATGTCCACCGCGATGCACTATCCGTGCAACTACGGCTACATCCCGCAAACGCTGTCCGAAGACGGCGACCCGGTGGACGTGCTGGTCGTCACCCCCATTCCGCTGGTGCACGGCTGCGTCGTGCGCTGCCGCCCGATCGGCCTGCTGAAAATGACCGATGAAGCCGGCGTGGACGCCAAGCTGATCGCCGTGCCGGTGGAAAAACTCCTGCCGCAGTATCGCAACATCCACAAACCCGAAGACCTGCCGCCCGAGCTGCTCAAGCAGATCGAGCACTTTTTCAACCACTACAAAGAGCTCGAAGCCGGCAAGTGGGTGAAAACCGAAGGCTGGGCCGGGGCTGAAGCCGCACGCGCCGAAATCAGCGCCAGCGCGGCACGCTACACCGCGAAGTAAGGCCGCGCAGCCGGCGTTGCGCCGGCTTTTCGTCTCCGCCCGGCGCTGCACCGGCCGTTATCGTTTTTCCCGCCGTGGCTCAACGCGACTTGTCGCGCAGCCGCAGCAGCAGCGACGAGGTGTCCAGCCTGCCGCCGCCGGCGGCCTGCACGTCGGCGTAGAACTGGTCGACCAGCGCCAACACCGGCAGCCGCGCGCCGTTGTGCCGAGCCTCGTTCAGGCACAGCGCAAAATCTTTGCGCATCAGATCGACGGCGAAGCCGAAGTCGTAGCGGCCCTCGACCATCGTCGGCCCACGGTTGTCCATTTGCCAGCTTTGCGCCGCGCCCTTGCCGATGACCTGCAGCACCGTGGGTAGATCCAGCCCGGCGCGTTCGCCGAACGCCAGCGCTTCGGCCAGGCTTTGCACCACGCCGGCGATGGCGATCTGGTTGACCATTTTGCACAACTGCCCGGCGCCGTTGTCTCCCAGCCGGGTGACGGCGCGGGCGTAGGCCGCGATCACCGGCTGCGCGCGGTCGAAGGCCTGCGCATCGCCGCCGCACATCACCGTCAGCGTGCCGTGCTGCGCCCCGGCCTGGCCGCCGGATACCGGAGCGTCGATGAACCACAGCCCGCGCTCGCGCGCCGCTTGCCCCAGCTCGCGCGCCACGTCGGCCGACGTGGTGGTGTGATCGACGTAGACCGCGCCTGGCCGCATCGCGGCAAACGCGCCGTCCGGGCCGAGGGTGATGGCGCGCAGGTCGTCGTCGTTGCCGACGCAGGAAAAGACGAAATCGGCGTCGGCCGCGGCCTGCCGCGGCGTCGGTGCCGAGGCGCCGCCGTTGCGCCGCACCCAGTCGTGCGCCTTGCTCGCGGTGCGGTTGTAAACCGTCACGCGGTGCCCGGCGCGCGCCAGGTGAGCGGCCATCGGGTCGCCCATGACGCCCAGGCCGAGAAACGCTGTGCTCACGGGGGTGGCGGTGGATTGGAGAGAATCGGGCAGAGTCATGATGGGCAGTCCAGGCAGCAGGAAAAACGCCAGCTGCTAGCATTGATGTAACAAATCGATACACGTCCCTCTGGCAGCGGCAGACCGATTGCATCTTACGATGCGGCTTCTGGAATGAGCCGCGCCCGCTCGCCGTCCATTCGTCCGACCGCATGATGTTGTTCCTTGCCGTGCTCACGCCGTTCGCCGCCGCGCCGCTGGCTGCCTGGGCCGGACGCGCCGATCGCCTGGCTGCGGCGTGGACGGCCGCCGCCGCGACGCTGCTGGCCTGCGCCCTGCTCGCACGCCACGCCCTCGCCGTGCTCGCCGGAGCGACGCAGCAACAACGGCTGCCGTGGGCGCCGGGCATCGGGCTGACGCTGGACATGCGGCTGGACGGGCTGGGGCTGCTGTTTGCCGTGCTGGTGCTCGGCATCGGCCTGCTGGTGGTGCTGTACGCGCGCTATTACCTGTCGCCGCGCGACGGCATGGGCCGGTTTTATGCCTACCTGCTGCTGTTCATGGGGTCGATGCTCGGCGTGGTGCTGTCCGGCCAGGTCATCCAGTTGCTCGTGTTCTGGGAGCTGACCAGCCTGACTTCATTTCTGCTCATCAGCTATTGGTCCGCTCGGCCAGATGCGCGCAGCGGCGCGCGCATGGCGCTGGTCACCACCGGCTTGGGCGGCCTGGCGCTGCTCGCCGGGCTGCTGCTGCTGGGCCAAATCGTTGGCAGCTACGCGCTGGGTGACATCCTCGCCGCCGGCCATACGGTACGCGCCAGCGCCCTGTACCTGCCCGCGCTGCTGCTGATTCTGCTGGGCGCGCTGACCAAGTCGGCGCAGTTCCCGTTCCACTTCTGGCTGCCGCGGGCGATGGCTGCGCCCACGCCGGTGTCGGCATACCTGCATTCGGCGACGATGGTCAACGCCGGGCTGTTCCTGCTGGCTCGGCTGTACCCTGTGCTGTCGGGTACGCCGCAGTGGTTTTGGCTGGTCAGCGGCGCTGGGCTGGTCACGCTGCTGCTGGGTGCGTTCATCGCGTTGTTCAAGCACGACCTCAAAGGGCTGCTGGCGTATTCGACGGTCAGCCATCTCGGGCTGATCACCCTGCTGCTGGGCATATCCACGCCGCTGGCGCTGGTGGCGGCGCTGTTTCACGTCGTCAACCACGCGATTTTCAAGGCGTCTTTGTTCATGTCGGCGGGTCTCATCGACCATGAGACGGGAACGCGCGACATGCGCCAGCTCAACGGGCTGTGGCGCTTCATGCCGCTGACGGCCACGCTGGCGATGGTCGCCGCAGCGTCGATGGCCGGGGTGCCGCTGCTCAACGGTTTTTTGTCCAAGGAAATGTTTTTCGCCGAAGCGGCCGATCTCGGGGGGCGGCAGGGTTGGTTCTTTCCGGTGCTGGTCACGCTGGCCGGGGCATTCGCCGTGGCGTATTCGATCCGTTTCATCCACGACGTGTTTTTCAACGGTGAACCGATCGACCTGCCGCGCATCCCGCACGAGCCGCCGCGCTGGATGCTGCTGCCCGTGGCGATCCTCGTGGTGCTGTGCATCGTCATCGGCGTGCTGCCCAACTGGTCAGTCGCGCCGCTGCTGCAGACGGCAGCGGGCGCCGCGCTGCAATCGCCGCCGCCGTCGTACAGCCTGGCGCTGTGGCACGGCGTCAACGCCGCGCTGCTGATGAGCGTGGCGGCGATGGTGCTGGGGGCGATGATCTACCTCGCGCGCAAGCCGCTGTTCCGCCACGTCGGCCCGCGCATCGAACGCGCCGACGCGCGCATCGTGTTCGACGCCGTGGTCGACGGGCTGATGCGCTTGGCCGGCGCCATCACCCGGTGGCTCGACTCCGGCTCGTTGCAACGCCAGCTCGTGCTGGTGCTGCTGGCTGCGCTGGTTCTCGGCGCCGCGCCGTGGTGGCAGCAGGGCGCGCGGCTTGCGGGCACGGCCACGGGGCCGGCGCTGGATGCGGTCAGCTTGGTCGTCGGCGCGGCGCTGGTCTGCGCGGTCGCTGCGGTGTTGGCGCTGCAGCGCCAGCGCTACATGGCGCTGCTGCCGCTGGGTGCGGTCGGGCTGATGGTCGCGCTGATCTTTGTCAAATTCTCCGCGCCCGATTTGGCGCTGACCCAGTTGATGGTCGAGGTCGTGACCATTTTGCTGCTGTTGCTCGCTTTGTTCTTCCTGCCGCAGGCCAGCCGTGCCGAAGCGTCGGCGCTGCGCCTGTGGCGCGACGGCGTGTTGGCGCTGGCCAGCGGCGCGGCAGCCAGTCTGCTCAGCTGGGCCGTGCTGACGCGAGCACCTCATGGCGAAGTGGCGCAGCAGATGATGCAGCGCAGTCTGAGCGAAGGCGGCGGGGCGAATGTGGTCAACGTCATCCTGGTCGATTTTCGCGGTTACGACACCCTGGGCGAGATCACCGTGTTGGCGCTGGCGGCGCTGGGCGTCTTCGCGCTGCTGCACGGGCTGCGGCTGGCCCCCAGCGAGGCGCTGCGCGGGCCGTGGGACGCCGATGTGCATCCACCGATTCTGGCGACGCTGATGCGGCTGATGCTGCCATTGATGCTGCTGGTGGCCGTGTTCATTTTTTTGCGCGGCCACAATGCACCCGGCGGCGGATTCATCGCCGGGCTGATCACTGCCATCGCGCTGCTCGGCCAGTATCTGGCCAACGGCTTGGCCTGGACCGACGCTCGGCTGCGGCTGGATGCACGCGGCGCGATCGCCGCCGGTCTGGCGCTGGCCGTGCTCACCGGGCTGGCGAGCTGGGCGTTTGGCCGGCCGTTTCTCACCTCGGCGTTCGGCCATTGGCACCTGCCGTTGATCGGCGAGGCCGAATGGGCCTCGGCGATGGCGTTCGACCTCGGCGTGTACCTGGTGGTCGTGGGCGCGACCGTGCTCATGCTGCGGCAACTCGGCGGGCTGCACCACAGCGGCGGCGGCCGCGCGGAGGATGCCTGATGTCTGCGCTGCTTGCCTTGATCATCGGGGTGTTGACTGCTGGCGGGGTGATTTTGCTGCTGCGGGCGCAAACCTACCCGGTGGTGCTCGGGCTGACGCTGCTGTCCTACGCCGTCAACCTGTTCTTGTTCGTCATGGGGCGGCTGATCATCGGCGCGCCGCCGCTGGCCGGTGCCGCCGGGCCGACGGCCGATCCGCTGCCGCAGGCGCTGGTGCTCACGGCGATCGTCATCGGCTTTGCCATGACCGCGTTTGTCATCGTGCTGGCGCTCAGGGCACGTGCAGAATGGGGCAACGACCATGTCGATGGCCGTGACGACGGAGGCGGACGGTGAGCGCGCTGCCGACGGCGCTGGCCGCGCAACTGCCCATCGCCCCGGTGCTGCTGCCGCTGGTCGCGGGCATCGTGTTGTTGCTGTGGCGCGCAGCGCCGCTGGCCGTGCAACGCGGCGTCAGCCTGTCGGCGCTGCTATTGCTGTTGGCAACCGACATGGCGTTGTGGCTGCAGGTGCAAGACGGTGCGGTGCAGGTGTACGCCCTCGGCGGCTGGCCGGCACCCATCGGCATCGTGCTCGTGGCCGATCGGCTGGCGGTGTGGATGCTGCTGGCCACGGCGCTGGTCGCGCTCGGCGCCTTGCTTTACGCCCTGCGCGGCGACGATGCGCTCGGGCCGCATTTCCACGTGCTGTTCCAGTGGCAACTGTTCGGCCTCGACGGGGCCTTCCTCACTGGCGACTTGTTCAACCTGTTCGTGTTTTTCGAGGTCTTGCTGCTGGCTTCCTACGGGCTGCTGCTGCACGGCGGCGGACGGCTGCGCACCCGCGCCGGGCTGCATTACGTCGTGCTCAATCTGCTCGGCTCGACGCTGTTTTTGTTCGCCGTTGGGACGCTGTACGGGCTGGCAGGCACGCTGAACATGGCCGATCTGGCGGTGAGGTTGCCGCTGCTGCCGCCGGCCGATTGGCCGCTGCTGCGCACTGCGCTGCTCGTGCTGCTCGTGGTGTTTGCGCTCAAGGCCGCGCTGCTGCCGTTGTCGCTGTGGCTGCCTGCCGCCTATGGCCACACCAGTGCGGCGGTGGCGGCGCTGCTGGCCATCATGACCAAGGTCGGCGCCTACGCCATTTTGCGCGTTGACATCATGTTGCTCGGCCACAGCGGCGGCGTGCTCGACGGCTGGGTGCAGCCTTGGCTCCTGTGGGTCGCTCTGGCCACGCTGCTCGCCGGCGCAGCCGGCGTGCTCGCCGCCGGCGGTTTGCGCCAACAGACGGGGCACCTGGTCGTGTTGTCGATGGGCACGTTGATGCTCGGCTTTGCGCTCGACACCCCGCAATCGCTCGCCGCCGGGCTGTATTACCTGCCGCACAGCGTGTTCGTCAGCGCCGCGCTGTTCCTGCTGGCCGATGTCGTGGCGCGGGGCCGAGGGCAGGCGGCTGATGGGTTCTCCGCAGCGCCGCCAATGCCGCACCGTGCGCCGCTGGCCGCGCTGTACGCGGTGCTGGCGGTGAGCGTCGCTGGTTTGCCGCCGCTGTCGGGGTTCGTCGGCAAGTTCATGCTGCTGCAGGCGGCGCTGGGGCAGCCGCATTGGGCCTGGGTCTGGGCGGGAATGCTCGGCGCCGGGTTGGTCACGCTGTTCGCGCTCAGCCGCAGCGGCACACAGTTGTTCATGCGCGTGCTGCCCGGCGGTGAGGCGACGCTGACGGCCTGGCCGGTGACGCTGTTGCTGCCGGCGACGCTGCTGGCAGCGCTGGGAGTGGGCATGGCGCTGGCCGCAGCGCCGCTGGCCGCGGCCGCTGCGGCGATTGCGCAACAGATCGCGCAACCGCAAAATTACATACACGCGGTACTCGGAGCAGGCGGATGAGGCGGCGGCTGTTTCCGCACCCCGGGCTCAGCGGCGTGCTGCTGGTGCTGTGGCTGCTGCTGGTCAATGGTGTGAGCCCCGGGCAGGTGGTGCTTGGCGCCTTGCTGGGCTGGGCGATCCCACTGCTGACGCGGGCGTTCTGGCCGGAGGCCGTGCGGTTGCAGCGGCCGCTGACGCTGCTGCGCTTCGTGCTGCGGGTGCTTGGCGACATCGTGCTGGCCAGTGCGCAAGTCGCGGTGCTGATCCTCGGGCCGCAGCGCCGGCTGCGCCCGGCGTTCGTCGCGCTGCCGCTGGACTTGCGCAGCGATCTGGCCATCAGCCTGCTGGCCAACACCATTTCGCTCACCCCCGGGACGGTCTCGGCGTGGCTGACGCCCGACCGCCGCACGTTGTGGGTGCATGCGCTGCACGCCACCGACCCGCAGGCGCTGGCAGCGCAGATCAAACGGCGGTACGAGGCACCGCTCAAGGAGGTGTTCGAATCATGACGCAATCGGCCGTGATCGCCGGGTTTGCCATGCTCACCCTGGCGTTCGTCTTTGCCTTGGCCCGCCTGCTGCTCGGGCCACATGCCCCCGATCGCGTGCTCGCGCTCGACACGCTGTACGTCAACACCGTGGCGCTGCTCATCCTGCTCGGCGTGCATCTGGACAGCAGCTTGTATTTCGAAGCCGCGCTGCTCATCGCGCTGGTCGGCTTCGTTTCCACCGTGGCGCTGAGCAAGTTTTTGCTGCGCGGCGATTTGTTCGAGTAAGGAGCGGGTATGGAATGGATCGTCGCCGTTTTGATCGTGCTCGGCGCGGCGTTCGCGCTGATCGGCTCGCTCGGTTTGCTGCGCATGCGCGATTTTTATCTGCGGCTGCACGGCCCGACCAAAATCACCACCTTCGGCTTGGGTTGTCTGTTGCTGGCGTCCGCGCTGCACTTTGCCGGTCGCGGCCGGTTCGGCTTGCACGAAATCCTGGTCAGTCTGTTTTTGTTCATCACCGCTCCGGTGAGCGCGCACCTGCTGGCCAAGGCGGCGCTGCATTTGCGCCTGCCGTCGCAGGCGCCGCCGCCGCAGCAGCGGCAAAGGGGTTGATTGCAGCCGGGGCAGGGCGGTACGCTGGATGAAACCGCCACTGCGCCTGCACGATGAACGACGCCTGCCCGCCACCCCCCAACCGGCTGTTGCCACGGATGTTGCGCGCTTAGCTGCGTACGTGGAGCGTGCGCATCGTCGACGGGTTGGCGGCTAT
>JBFXEK010000034.1:0-8924 GCA_050180155.1 Thiomonas sp.
GGCACTGTTGGAGCAGGTACCGGTGTAAGGTCACACACGCCGCGCAGGTGCCGCCGCCATGTCCTCCCCGGCCGATTCGGTGTTGACCCGCCCTGCAGCCGCGCCACGTCGCTGGCTGCGCGCCGCGCTGGCGCGCCGCTTCGATGCCTGGGCGGCATCGCGCCATCCGGCGGGCGGCAGCACCCGGCTGACGCATCGCAACGTCTACATCCTGCCCACCCGCGCCGGGTGGCTGTTCGCCGCGCTGGTGCTGGTGCTGCTGGTTCTGAGCATCAACTACCAGCTCAACCTTGGCTATCTGCTGACCTTTTTGCTCGCCGGCAGCGCATTGATGGCGATGCACGTCACGCACCACAATCTACGCGGGCTGACGCTGTCTGCGCGAGCACCCGACGCCCTGGTGCACCTGGGACACAGCACCCGCCTGGAGCTGCTGCTGCAGGCCGGCTCGCGCGACCGCTGGGGGCTGGGGCTGCGAGCCGACTCTGCCAGCCTCGCCACGTCTCTTGCCCAGCCGCCCACGGCCAGCGCCTGGGTGTGGGCCGATTGCCCCCGCGGCGGCCAAACCATGGTCACGCTGCACTGGACCCCGCCGCGGCGCGGCCTGCTGCCCTGGCCGTTGCTGACCATCGAGAGCCAGTACCCGCTGGGGGTCTGGACCGCGTGGAGCCGCTGGCGGCCGCAAGGCGGGCTGCTGGTGTTGCCGACAGCCGAACACCCCGCGCCACCGCTGCCGCAGGCGCGCCCCACGCCCGGCAAAGGGCCGGCGCTGGCGCGCGGCGGCGGCGAGGCCGACGGCGTGCGCCCTTACCGCAGCGGCGACTCACCGCGCCATGTGCTGTGGAAAAAGCTGGCGCACAGCGACGAACTTGCCACCCGCGACACCGTGCAACCACAGGCGCAATCCGAGCTGTGGCTGGACTTTGCCGCGCTGCCGCCGCGGCTGGACACCGAAGCACGGCTGTCGCGGTTGTGCGCCTGGGTGTTGGCCGCCGACCGTGCCGCCGTGCCCTACGGCTTGCAGCTCGGCGCGCAGCGCATCGCCCCGGCCACCGGCGCGGCGCACCGCCAGCGCTGCTTGCGGTTGCTGGCGCTGCACCCCGGGCCGTTGCTCGCTACCGGCATGCACGCCGGCAACAAGGGCGCGGCATGAACGCCCGCGTCGCCGCTCACCGTCTCGGCCGCTGGATGCGGCGCGCCGGCGAGTTGCCGCGCGATGCGCGCGACACCCTGTTTTTACTCGCCGTGTCGCTGCTGCTCATGTTGCCGCTGCTGTTGGTCTTGCCGGCATGGACCGGCGTGCTGGTGCTGGCTCTGCTGGGTTGGCGCGCGCTGCTGGCCTGGCGTGGTGCACCGCTGCCGCGGCGCACGTTGCTGGTGGCGGTGCTGCTGGGGGCGATCGCGCTGACGCTGTGGAGTTTCCAAACCGTCATCGGGCGCGACGCCGGCGTGACACTGCTGTGCGTGCTACTCGGCCTCAAGGCGCTGGAAACGCGCTCCCGCCGCGACACCTACGTGCTGTTTTTCCTCGGATTTTTCACCATCGCGGCCAATTTTTTGTTTTCCCAGTCGCTGGGCACGGCGCTGCTCATGTTGCTGGCCACCTGGGGCATGCTCGCTGCGTTGATCAACGCCAATCTGCCCGCAGGCCGGCCGCCGCTCAAGCAATTGCTCGCCACCGCGCTGCGCATGATGGCGCTGGGCACACCGGCGATGATTTTGCTGTTCGTCGTGTTTCCGCGGTTTTCCGCGCCGCTGTGGGCGCTGCCGCAGGGCAGCACGCAGGCGGTCAGCGGGTTGTCGGCCAGCATGTCGCCGGGGCAAATCGCGCAACTGGCACGCGACGATTCGGTGGTGTTTCGCGTGGTATTCGACGGCCCGCGGCCACCCGACCGGCTGCTGTACTGGCGCGGCCCGGTGCTCAGCCGCTTCGACGACGGCGTGTGGCGCGCCGACCCGCGGCAGCGCGACCACGCCAGCCCGACGCCGCCGCCCGATCTGCGACTGACCGCACCTGCGGTGCGCTACACCATCACGCTGCAGCCGACGCAGCAGACCTTCGTGTTCGCGCTCGACGCG
Organism: Thiomonas sp.; assembly: GCA_050180155.1. GTDB lineage: Bacteria > Pseudomonadota > Gammaproteobacteria > Burkholderiales > Burkholderiaceae_C > Thiomonas. The sequence goes on from JBFXEK010000034.1 coordinate 2,080, forward strand.
CCGGCGGCGGCACCGAAAATCGACGGCTATGCCGTGCACTGGTTGCCCGATCTGCAGCTCGTCGTCGGCCGGCCGCTGGACCATCTGGTGCGCTACACCGCCGAGTCGTCGCCGCAGTTCCGCTACGGCCCGGCGCACATGAACGCGGCGCTGCGCGCCGACGAGGCGCTGCCCGCCGGCTTCGACCCACGCAGCGTCGCCCTCGGCCACGAACTGGCGGCGCAGGCGCGCGCTGCGGGCCAAGGCGGCACGTTCGTCGCACAGGCGCTGCTACGCATGTTCCGCACCGAACCGTTTCGCTATACCCTCGATCCCGGCACTTACGGATTGCGTGACGGTGTCGATGAGTTTTTGTTCGACCGACGCGCCGGGTTCTGCGAGCACTACGCGCAGGCTTTCGTCGTCGTCATGCGCGCCGCAGGCATTCCGGCACGCATCGTCACCGGCTACCAGGGCGGACGCTACAACCCGGTCGATGGCACCTGGGTGGTACGGCAGAGCGACGCGCACGCCTGGGCCGAATACTGGTTGCCCGGGCAGGGTTGGGTGCGCGCCGACCCGACCGCGGCGGTCGATCCGGCTCGGGTGGACCGCAGCGGCGCCACGCTGGCTGCGCGCGAACCGCTGCTCGGTCTGGCCGCGCTGGGGCCGCGCGACACCGCCTTGCTGCTGCAACTGCGCAACCGTTGGGACGCGCTGAACAACGCCTGGAACCAGTGGGTGCTCAATTACGGCAGCCAGCGGCAACACGACCTGCTGCGCAAACTCGGCGTGCATCAGCCCGACACGGCGACCCTGGCGGCGCTGGCCATCGGCGCGCTGCTGGCAGCCACTGCCGTGCTCGGCGCCTTGCTCGCCGCCGAACGCCGCCGCGCCGATCCGTGGCAACGGGTGTACGCGCAACTGCGGCACAAGCTGCAGCGCGCAGGCATCGACTGCAGCGCGGCAACCGCACCGCGCCAACTCGCCGCAAGGCTGCGTGACGGGCGCGCGCCCGCCACGCTGCCGCCGGGCGCGGCGCAGGCGGCAGCCGAACTGCTGCTGCGGCTGGAACACTGGCGCTACGCCCCCGTTGGCCCTGCCGGGCAGCACCGCGCCGAATGGGCGGCGCTGCGCCGGGCCGTGCGCGCCTGGCGGCCATGAAAACGCCCGCGCGGCGCAGGCTGCAACCGGCGGGCACGCGGGCCGCGCAGCGAATCAGGCGAAGGCGACCAGCGCCTTGCGCATTTTTTTCATCGCCGCCACCTCGATCTGGCGGATGCGCTCGGCCGACACGCCGTACTCGGCGGCGAGTTCGTGCAGCGTCTTGCCGCCGCTGCCGTCGTCTTTCACCTGCAGCCAGCGCTGCTCGACGATGGCGCGGCTGCGCGCGTCGAGTTGTTCCAGCGCGCTTTCCAGGCCCTCGACCTGCAGCCGATCGTGGCTGCGCGCTTCGAGCACGGCCACCGGCTCCTGCGTGGTATCGGCCAGATAAGCGATAGGAGCAAAGCTCTCCTCGCCGTCTTCGGTCGTCGGGTCCAGCGCGATGTCGGCGCCGCCCATGCGGCTTTCCATTTCGATCACGTCTTCGCGCTTGACCCCCAGCGCATCGGCCATGGCGTCGATTTGCGCGTCGTTCATCCCGGCGTCGGCGGTTTTCATCGACCGCAGGTTGAAAAACAGCTTGCGCTGCGCCTTGGTCGTCGCCACCTTGACCAGCCGCCAGTTGCGCAGGATGTATTCGTGGATTTCGGCCTTGATCCAGTGCAGCGCGTAGCTCACCAGCCGCACGCCGTGCGCCGGGTCGAAGCGCTTGACCGCCTTCATCAAGCCGATGTTGCCTTCCTGGATGAGGTCGGCGTGCGGCAGGCCGTAGCCCAGGTACTGCCGCGCGGTGGACACCACCAACCGCAGGTGCGAGAGCACCAACTTGCCCGCCGCGTCCTTGTCGCCGTGCTCGCGCCAGCGCCGTGCCAGCCGGGTTTCCTCCTCGGCGCTGAGCAGCGGCAGACGGTTGACCGCCGAAATGTAGGCATCGAGATTGCCCAGGCTGGGCAGGGTCAGAGGGAACGCGCCGTCTACCTGCGCCGGACGCAGGGCAAGCGCGGCTGAAGCGGTATGGGTCATCGTCTTGGCCTCCACTGTCATGTTTGATATTAGCACTCGCTGATAGAGAGTGCTAACGGGCAAAAGTTCCGGTCGGGCGCCGCCCCGCTGTCGGCTGCAACGGCCGCCTCGGGCGGCGATTTCACCCCGCTTCCGGCCGGATCGCATGCCCCGGCGCAGGGCGGGAAACCGCAGGGGATTGCTACACTTTGTCGCATGTCTCGCCTGCTTCGTCCCGTGCTCATCGTCCTTCTGGTGCTGCTGCCGCTGCGCGGCTGGGCGCAGGCGAGCATGGTGCTCGGCGCCGATTGCGCGGCGGTGACGGCGGCGGTGACGGCGGCCGCGCCGGCCGCCGCTGCCGACGACGGCTGCCCGATGCACCGGGCTGATGCCGGCATCGCCGCCGGTCACACGACGCACCCTGCTGCGGACACCACCCCCGCCGACGACCCGCACCCGCATTGTGTGGTCTGCCACTTAGCGCTGGCCGAGCCGCCAGCGCTGCCCCTGGCCGCCGGCACGGCGGTGCTCCATCCCTGCCCGCTGGCCGCTGGCGCGCACTGGCTGGATGCCGACCCGCGCGCCGAGCGCCGCCCGCCTCGGGCCTGATTCCCCGATCGGCCGCGCCCTGCGCGCGGCTCGCGCGCTTTTCTGCGCGCCCTGGTTCGCGGCTGCGCGCGCCTTGCGCGCCGCCGCGGCTTTCGGCGCCCGCCCCTGCAACGAACGGCCGGGCGCCGCCACCCGATCGTGAGGAATTCGCATGCCCTCTGTTTCGCTTCCCCCGCGGCTGCGCCGCCGGCCGGCTGCCGCAGCGGCGTTGCTGGTCGCGTTGCTCGCCGGTTGCGCGCCGCTACAGACCCGCCAGACCCTGCAAGCCGCCGCCGACGCCGCCCGCCAGCACGCCGGCGCCGCGGCCGAGCTCTGGCGCGACCCCGCCGCCGCGCAGTCCGCGCAGCAACGGATCGACGCGCTGCTCGCCCACCCCCTTTCCGCCGACGACGCGGTGCGCATCGCGCTGCTGGGCAGCCCGGCGGTGCAGGCGCTGCTGGCGCAGGCCGCCGCCGATTCGGCCCGCGCCACCGCCGCCGCGCGGCTGGGCAACCCCGTGCTGTCGCTCGAGCGCCTGACCCAAGGCGACGCGCTGGAAATCAGCCGCGGCATCGCTTTCGGCCTGCTCGACCTGCTGACCTTGCCGACGCGGCAGAACCTCGACGCCGCGCAGCAGCAGCGCGTGCGCCTGGCGCTGACGCGCGAAGTGCTCGCCGCGGCCAGCGCCGCGCGCGCCACCTGGGTGCGCGCGGTCGCGGCGCAGCAGCTCGCCGCTTACGACGCCGACACCGTCGCCGCGGCGCAGGCCACCGCGGAACTGGCGCGGCGCATGCAGGCCGCCGGCAACTTCACCGCGCTCGACGCGGCGCGGCAGGCGCTGTTTGCCACCGACGCGCAACTGGCGCAGCAGCGCGACCAGCTCGCCGCGCTGGCTGCGCGCGAGGCGCTGGTGCGCGCGCTCGGCCTGAGCAGCGAACAGGCGGCACAGCTCAAACTGCCCGATCGCCTGCCCGACCCGCCCGCTGGCGCCGCTGCGCTGCAGTCCGCGCTCGACCAGCGGCTGGACGTGCAACTGGCGCAGGCGGAGGTCGAGACTGCGGCGCAGGCTGCCGGGTTGACGCGCGCGACCAGCGCAGTCGAGCCCATCGAACTCGGCTACACCCGCAACACCTATAGCGATGCCGCGCCGCAGCAGGGGCCGCGCCTGGCGCTGACCCTGCCGCTGTTCGACCTGGGAGACGCCCGCCGCAGCGCCGCCGCCGACGCGCTGCTGGCCGCGCGATCGCGCGCCATCGCCACCGCGCGCACCGCTGCGTCGCAATTGCGCCAGGCGCAGGCGCGGCGCGAGCAGGCGCTGCAGACCTGGCAGACCGCGCGCGCGCAATTGCTGCCGCTGGCGCAGACCGTGCTCGACCAGAGCCAGCTTCGCTACAACGGCATGCTCATCGGCACCTTCGAGCTGGTGGCCGCGGCGCAGACCCAGGTGCAGGCGGTGCGCGCGGCGCTGGCCGCGCAGCGCGACGCCTGGCTGGCGCAACTGGCGTGGGACGACGCCCGCCTGGGCCTGCCCTCTTTCTCCCCCTCTCCCGACCTGCCCGCTGCCGCGCTGCCCGCCGCCGCGGCTGGGCACTGATTTCCGGACATCGCCATGAACACCCGCCGCCACTTTCTCGCCGCCGCCGGGCTGCTCGCCGCAGGCGCGGCCCGCCGCAACGCCCTGGCCGCCGCCCCCGAGCCGCACCATCGTTCCGCCACCGACACCACCCCGCCGCAGCACCCGTCCAGCGGCCGCCCGTACCACCCCGTCGTCACCTTGAACGGCTGGAGCCTGCCGTTTCGCATCAAGGACGGCGTCAAGGAATTCCACCTGGTCGCCGAGCCGGTGGAGCGCGAAATCGCCCCCGGCATGGTCGCCCGGCTGTGGGGCTACAACGGATCGAGCCCCGGCCCGACCATCGAAGCCGTCGAGGGCGACCGCGTGCGGCTGTTCGTCACCAACCGGCTACCCGAGCACACCACGGTGCACTGGCACGGCCTCGTCCTGCCCAACGGCATGGACGGCGTCGGCGGCCTCACGCAGCCGCAGATCCAGCTCGGCCAGACCTATGTGTACGAATTCGTGCTGCACAAAAGCGGCACCTTCATGTACCACCCGCACGCCGACGAAATGGTGCAAATGGCGATGGGCATGATGGGGCTGTTCATCGTCCATCCCAAAAACCCGCGGCAGCACGCGGTCGACCGCGACTATGCGTTCCTGATCAACGCCTACGACATCGACCCCGGCGCCAGCGTCCCACGGGTCAACACCATGCTGGACTTCAACCTGTGGACGTGGAATAGCCGCGCCTTCCCCGGCATCGCCCCGCTGCTGGCGCGCACCGGCGAGCGGGTGCGCATCCGCATCGGCAACCTGACCATGACCAACCATCCCATCCATCTGCACGGCCATGTGTTCGAAGTCGCCGGCACCGATGGCGGCTGGGTGCCCAAGTCCGCGCGCTGGCCCGAGGTGACGGTGGACGTGGCCGTGGGGCAGATGCGGGCGATCGAGTTCTTCGCCGACAACCCCGGCGACTGGGCCTTGCACTGCCACAAGGCGCACCACACCATGAACGCGATGGGCCACGCCGTGCCGACGATGATCGGCGTGCCGCAGGACGACCTGACCCCGGCGCTGCAAAAACTCCTGCCCGACTACATGGCCATGGGCAGCAAGGGCATGGCCGAGATGGCCGAGATGGACATGCCGCTGCCCGACAACACCCTGCCGATGATGACCGGCCGCGGCCCCTACGGCTCAATTGAAATGGGCGGCATGTTCAGCGTGCTCAAGGTACGCGACCGCCTGCCCGAGCTGTCTGCGCAGACCCCGGAACAACTCGCCTGGGCAACGCTGGACGCCTTCGGCTGGTACGCGATGCCCGCCGGCACGCAGGCGCGGGCGGTCGACGCGGCCACCGCGCCCGCTGCACCGCGCGACCCGCAGGCTCCGGCGCCGACTGCAACCCCGGCGGGCGGCGCCTCCGCGCCAGCCCCTGCGCCGCAAACCCTGCAAGTGCAAAAACCCGGCGCGCACCACGGCCACTGAACCCGGCGGGCGCGCGCCTTCCCCACCGCTACTCGTTTAACCCCACCGCAAAGGAGCCAAAGATGAACCCGACCCGTCACCCCCTCGCCGCGCTACTGCTGTCCGCCGCCCTCGCCGCCCCGGCCTGGGCCGCCGGCAGCCATGCCGACCACGACCACTCCACTCCGGAAGGCATGGCGCAGCACCTGCAGATGATGCAGGGCACGGCCGGCGCCGCCAGCGCCGCCGCCAAGTTGGCCGAAGCCGACGGCGAAGTGCGCCGCATCGACCTCAAGACCGGCAAGATCACCCTGCGCCACGGCCCGATCCCGGCGCTGGGCATGGGGCCGATGACCATGAATTACCGCCTGGCCGACGGCAAGCTCGCCGACGGCTTGCAGGTCGGCGACAAGGTGCGCTTCACCGTGGAGCAGCGCGACGGCGCCGACTGGGTGACCCGCATCGACAAGCGCTGAACGCCGCCGCGCCTGCCGATCTCGCCAAACGGGCGTGCGATGCGGGCGACGAACGAGGTGCGGCGACGACCCGCCGCACCCCGTTCGCAGACGCTGCCGACGCGCGGCGACGGCGGACGACCCCGCCGGCCGCGCGCTCGCCCGGCCGCAAAAACCGGGTTCAACAGGGCTTGGAACGCCCCTTCAGATTCGGCTCAAACCCCGCTCAGACATGCGGCAGCGCCGGATCGAGCCGGGGCTGCGCGGGGTGCGCCGGTGCCGCTTCGGGAGTCGGCGCGGGCGTCGTCGGCTGCAGCACCACCACATGCAGCGGCGACACGACCACCGGCGCCCAGTCCATCGCTGGCAGCACCGGCGCAAAACCGGGCATCGGCAGTTGCGCCATCACCCGCTGTAGCTGCGCGAACTGCTGCGCCATCGTGCGGTCGAGTGCGGCGAACTGCGCCTGCATCCGTGCCATCTGCGGCGCCACCGTCGCCACCGCGCCGGGGCCGGTGACGGTTTGCATCATCACCTGCTCGTGGCCCCCGGGCGAGCGCCAAGTCCAGGTTTTCACTTGTGCCTGCCCGTCCGCGGTCTGCACCACACGGGCGGTTTGTTGCATCGGCAAAGTCCGTCCATCGACACGTACCATCACCGCTTGCACTGGTGTAGACGGCGTGGCA
>JBFXEK010000035.1:0-8683 GCA_050180155.1 Thiomonas sp.
GCTCGGGGTTGCCTTCTTCGTCGATCAGCTCCTTGACCTTGGCCGCGGCGCTGTCGGTGAACAGCAGCGGCTCAGGCGGTGCTGCGGTGTCGGCAGCGGGGGCGGTGTTGGGCACGGCGCTCATGGGATACTCCTCAGAATGAGGCGAATTTTAGTGCCAGACAAGACCCTGCGCGGCGCAACGGCTTTGTCGCTGCCGTGCCGCGCTTCAGGGCAAGACGGCCAGACCGTCCAGCCCGGCGGTTTCGGGCAGGCCGAACATCACGTTCATGTTCTGCACCGCCTGCCCGGAGGCGCCCTTGGTCAGGTTGTCCTGCACCACCAGGATCATCGCCAGGTCGGCGCGCGGCTTGTGCACCGCCAGCCGCAGCACGTTGGCGCCGCGCACCGTGCGCGTCTGCGGCGTGCTGCCCGCGGGCAGCACGTCGACGAACGGCTCGCCGGCGTAAAAGGTTTCGTACAACTGCTGCAGGTCGGTGGCCTGACCTTGCGGCGTCAGCCGGGCGTACAGCGTGGAGTGCATGCCGCGAATCATCGGCGCCAGGTGCGGCACGAACACACAATCGACCGCGTTGCTGCCGGCGGGCACGCCGGCGATGCGGCGCAATTGGGCGTTGATCTCTGGGCCGTGGCGATGCCCGCGCACGCCGTAGGCCTTGAAGTTGTCGGCGGCTTCGCTGAACAAAAAATCGACCTCCGCCTTGCGGCCCGCGCCGGACACTCCCGAGACGCAGTTGGCGACGAGCTGGCTGGGATCCACCAGCCCCGCGGTGCGCAGCAGCGGCGCAAACCCCAGTTGCACCGTCGTCGGGTAGCAGCCGGGGTTGGCGACGATGCGCGCTTGCGCGATCGCCTCGCGGTTGAGCTCGACCAGGCCGTAAACCGCTTCCGGCAACAATTCGGGGCAGGCATGCTCCATGCCGTACCAGCGAGAGAATTCGGCCGGGTCTTGCAGGCGGAAGTCGGCTGCCAGGTCGATCAGCCGCACTCCGGCGTGCAGCAACGCGCGTGCCTGTGACATCGCCACGCCGTGCGGCGTGGCGAAGAACACCACGTCGCAGCGATCCAGCGGCGCGGCTTCCGGGGCCGAAAATGCCAAATCCACCCGCCCGCGCAGGCTGGGAAACAGCTCGGCCACGGCCAACCCGGACTCTTTGCGCGAGGTGATGGCCGCCAACTCGGCGTGCGGATGGCGCGCCAGCAGCCGCAACAGTTCCACCCCGGTGTAGCCGGTGCCGCCGACGATGCCGATGCGCAGACGTTTCATGATGCGAGCCCCTGTGTAAAGGCATGATGTTATGCCCGCCGCATGACCGCCGCGCGCCCGTGGGCGTGGCCGATTGGGCCCGAAGGCGGCGCGGCCGCGCAGCTTTGCGACAATACGGGGTTGACCGCCCCCGGCGCCGCGCCGGGATGCCGATGATTCTTTCTTCGCCCAACGCCCATGAACTTCATTTCCATCGCCCACGCCCAGGCCGCCGCACCCGCGCCGAGCGCCGGCTCCACCTTGATGAGTCTGCTGCCCATCATCGTGATGTTCGTCATCCTCTACTTCATCATGCTGCGGCCGCAAATGAAAAAGCAAAAAGAGCTGCGCGCCATGCTCGCCGCGCTGGCCAAGGGCGATGAAGTCGTCACCAACGGCGGCCTGGTGGGCAAGATCAGCAAGCTCAACGACACTTATGTGTCGCTGGAAATCGCGCCGAACACCGAAGTGATGGTGCAGCGCAGCGCGGTGACCATGGTGTTGCCCAAGGGCACGCTCAAGAGCGGGGTCTGACCGCAGGCCCGCGCCGGCGTGAGCGGCGCGGGGTTTTCATCCGCATTCGCGCTGCCGTGGCGGGTGCATCGAGGTCGTTGCTATGAATCGTTATCCCTGGTGGAAATACCTCATCATGGTCGTCGTGCTGGCTGTGGGCGTGGTGTACGCGCTGCCCAATCTGTACGGCGAGTCGCCGTCGGTGCAGATTTCCAGCACCGGCGGCAGCAAGGTGGATGACGCGCTGCTGCGCAAAGGCGAGCAGATTCTCGCCGCAGCCGGGTACAAGCCCGATTCGGCCGATTTCAACGGCACGACGGTGAATTACCGCTTCAGCAACACCAGCGTGCAGCTCAAGGCACGCGACGTGCTGGCGCGCGCGCTCAACCCCGACCCGGCCGACCCGAAATACGTCGTCGCCGTCAACCTGCTGTCACGCTCGCCCGCCTGGCTGACGGCGCTGGGCGCCAACCCGATGTACCTCGGCCTGGATTTGCGCGGCGGCGTGCACTTCCTGCTGCAGGTGGACATGCAGGCGGCGGTGCACAAAAAACTCGATTCGATCGCCGGTGAGCTGCGCCGCGATCTGCGCGACAAGGATGCGCGCTACACCAAGCTCGACCGCGTCGGCGACCACATCGAAGGCGTGTTCGTCGATGCCGCGGCGCTCGATCAGGCCAAGCAACTCATCGCCCGCCAGCACCCCGATCTGCAACTCGCGCCGCAGCCGCCTGCCGGGCCCAATAGTTTGAGCGCCAGCCTCACGGCGGCGGCGGTCAAGCAGGAAGAGGATTACGCGATCAAGCAGAACATCCAGACGCTGCACAACCGCATCAACGAGCTCGGCGTGGCCGAGCCCATCATCCAGCAGCAGGGCAGTGACCGCGTGGTCGTCGAGCTGCCGGGCATTCAGGACGTGGCCCGTGCCAAGGACATTCTGGGGCGCACCGCCAGCCTGGAAGTGCGCATGGTCGACGACAGCGCCGCGGCGCAGGCGGCGCTGGCCGGACAGGGGCCGCTGCCTGCGGGCGACCAGATTTTCCCCGACCGCAGCGGCGGCAAGCTGGTGGTCAAGCGCGAAGTGCTGCTCACCGGCGACAACCTCACCGACGCCCAGCCCGGCTTCGACCAGCAGACCAACGAACCCGCGGTGTTCCTCACCCTCGACTCCAAAGGCGCGCGCATTTTCCAGGAAGTCACACGTGACAACGTCGGCAAGCGCACGGCGATGATTCTGTTCGACCGCGGCCGCGGCGAGATCATCACCGCCCCGGTCATCCGCAGCGAAATCGCCGGCGGCCGGGTGCAGATCTCGGGCAATATGACGGTGCAGGAAGCCAACGACACCGCGTTGCTGCTGCGCGCCGGCGCGCTGGCCGCGCCGATGACCATCATCGAGGAGCGCACCGTCGGCCCCAGCCTCGGGCAGCAGAACATCAGCCAGGGCTTCCACTCGGTGACCTGGGGCTTCGTCGCCATCGTCGTCTTCATGTCGGTCTATTACATGTTTTTCGGCGTGGTGTCGTCCATCGCCCTGGCGGTCAACCTGCTGCTGCTGGTGGCGGTGCTGTCGATGTTGCAGGCCACCCTCACCCTGCCGGGCATCGCCGCGATGGCGCTGGCGCTGGGCATGGCGATCGACTCCAACGTGCTGATCAACGAACGCATCCGCGAGGAGCTGCGCAGCGGCGCCAGCCCGCAGAACGCCATTTTCCACGGCTACGAGCGCGCCTGGGCGACGATTTTCGACTCCAACGTCACCACGCTGATCGCCGGGGTCGCGCTGCTGATCTTTGGCTCGGGCGCGGTGCGCGGCTTTGCCGTGGTGCACGTGTTGGGCATCCTCACGTCGATGTTCTCCGCGGTGTTCTTCTCCCGCGGCCTCATCAACCTGTGGTACGGCCGCCGCCGCCGGCTGCACAGCATTTCCATCGGCCAGGTGTGGAAGCCCGAGCCGGCGCCCGCGGCGGCGCTGCCGGCGCAGACCGCAGCCGACGCCGCCAAACCGACCAAACCGTTGGCCGCGCCCACGCCGCGCAGTACCAAGCCGCGCCGCCGGTTGCATTGAACCCCGCAGCCGCCCACCCTTTACGACCGAAGGCCCATCATGGAATTTTTCCGCATCCGGCGCGACATTCCGTTCATGCGCAACGCGCTGATTTTCAACGTCATCTCGGCGGTGTTGTTCGCTGCGGCGGTGATCTTTTTGTTCACCCGCGGGCTGAATCTGTCGATCGAGTTCACCGGCGGCACGGTGATGGAAGTCGGCTACAGCCAAGGGGCGAATCTCGACGCCATCCGTGCCACCCTGGCCAAGCTCGGCTACGCCGACGCGCAGGTGCAGGCCTACGGCAACGCCAACGACGTGGTCATCCGCCTGCCGCTGCACAAGGGCGAGACCAGCTCCGAGCAGAGCGCCAAGGTCATGGCCGGGCTGCTCGCCGCCGATCCGCAGGCGCAGCAGCGGCGTACCGAATTCGTCGGCCCGCAGGTCGGTTCGGAGCTGGCCACCGACGGTCTGAAAGCGCTGGCGCTGGTGGTCGTGGGCATCGTGGTCTATCTGGCAGTGCGTTTCGAGTGGAAGTTCGCCGTCGCCGCGATCCTCGCCAATCTGCACGACGTGGTCATCGTGCTCGGCTTTTTCGCGCTGTTCCAGTGGGAGTTTTCTCTGCCGGTGCTCGCTGCCGTGCTGGCCGTGCTCGGCTACTCGGTCAACGAGTCGGTAGTGATCTTCGACCGGGTGCGCGAGAACTTCCGCAAATACCGCAAATACACCACGGTGCAAGTGATCGACAGCGCCATCACCAACACCATCAGCCGCACCGTCATCACCCATGGCTCCACGCTGGCGATGGCGTTTTCCATGTTCTTTTTCGGCGGCCCGGCGCTGCACTACTTCGCCCTGGCGCTGATCATCGGCATTTCCATGAGCATCTACAGCTCGGTGTTCGTCGCCGCGGCGCTGGCGATGTGGTTCGGCGTCAAGCGCGAAGATCTGATCAAGCCGGGCGGCAACAGGCCCAGCGGCAGCAGCAACGATCCGAACGCCGGCGCGGTGGTGTGATGCGGCAAGCGCGTTGAGCCGCGCTGATTGAAACTATTTGAAACAATCGGGGTCTGCATATTCATGCATTCCCCGCCCCCGGCCGATCAACAACCGCCCTGGCACGCGCTGTCGGTGGCGGAGGTGACCGCTCGGCTCGGCGTCGATGTGCAACACGGGCTGACTGCGGCGCAAGCCGCATCCCGCCTGGCGCACAGCGGGCGCAACGCCCTGCCGCCTGCCGAGCGTGTCCCCGCCTGGCGGCGCCTGCTGCGGCAGTTCCACAACCCCTTGATCTATGTGCTGCTGGTGGCGGCAGCCGGCACGCTAGCGCTGCAGGATGTAGTCGATACCGTGGTCATCGTGCTGGTGGTCGGCGTCAACGCGGCGATCGGCTTCATCCAGGAGGGCAAGGCGCAGAAGGCGCTCGACGCGGTGCAGGCGTTGCTGGTGCCGCGGGCCATGGTGCGCCGCGACGGCAGGCAGCAAATGATCGACGCCGCCGAACTCGTGCCCGGCGACTTGGTGCTGCTGGAGCCGGGGGCGCGGGTCGCCGCCGACTTGCGCTTGCTGCAGGCCAAGGAACTGCGCATCGACGAGGCTGCGCTCACCGGCGAGTCGGTGGCTGCGGACAAGACGGTCGAGCCGGTACCTGCCGACGCGCCGCTGGGCGAGCGCGCCTGCATGGCCTATGCGGCCACGGTGGTGCGTTCCGGCCAAGCACTGGGCGTAGTGGTCGCCACCGGCACGCGCAGCGAAATCGGCCGTATCGGCGCGCTCGTTGCGCAAGTGCGCTCGCTGGACACGCCGCTGACCCGGCGGCTCGATCGCTTCGGGCGGCAGATCACCGTGTTCATCGTCGCCGTCGCGCTGGCGGTGTTGGTGTATGGCCTGCTGCTGCGTGAGCTGCCTTTTCTGGAGGTTTTTCTCGCCGTAGTCGGCCTGGCCGTGGCAGCGATTCCCGAAGGGCTGCCGGCGATCGTCACCATCGTGCTGGCCATTGGCACGCAAGCGATGGCGCGCAACCGCGCGATCGTGCGTCGGCTGCCTGCAGTGGAGTCGCTGGGTTCTGTCACGGTGATCTGCTCGGACAAGACCGGCACGCTCACGCGCAACCAAATGACGGCGGTGCACGTGGCGTTGCCGGCAGAGGATCTGCAGGTTGGCGGCAGTGGCGATGCGGTGCACGGCAGTTTCCGCCGCGGCAGCGATGACATCGATCCGGCAACGCATGCGGGTTTGCTCGCGTTGGCGCGGTGTGCGTCGTGGTGCAACGACGCGCGTCTGGAGCCAGACCCCACAGGCACTTGGCAGGTCATCGGCGACCCGACCGAGGGCGCATTGCTCATCCTGGCCGCCAAGGCCGGGCTCGATGTCGAGGCCGCGGCGCCGCGCTTGGACACCATTGCCTTTTCGTCCGAGCGCGCCTTCATGGCGACGCTGCACCGCGTTGCCGACGGCACGGTATGCTTGTTGCTCAAAGGCGCGCCGGAACGGGTTTTCGATCTTTGCGCGCGCGACGGCAGCGGCGCGCCGTTCGACCGTGGCGCGTGGGAGGCGCGCGTCGAGGCCGCGGCCAGCGCCGGGCAACGCGTGCTGGCCTTGGCGCAAAGCGCCATGCCGGCTGATACCCGCTCGATTGCCATCGCCGAGATGGCGCCGCAGCTGACCTTGCTCGGCCTGGTCGGGCTGATCGATCCGCCGCGCGAGGAGGCGGTGGCTGCGGTGGCCGAATGCCGCCAGGCTGGGATTCGGGTGAAAATGATCACCGGAGATCACCTCGGCACGGCCGCGGCGATCGGCCGGCAGCTCGGTTTGAACGTCGAGCACGCGCTCAGCGGTGAGGCCATCTCCGCGCTCGACGACGCCGCGCTGCGTCGCCGCGTGGCCGCAACCGATGTGTTCGCCCGCGCCAGTCCGCAGCACAAGCTCCGCCTGGTCGTGGCGCTGCAGGCCGAGGCAGAGCTGGTGGCGATGACCGGCGATGGTGTCAACGACGCCCCGGCGCTCAAGGCAGCCGACATCGGCGTGGCGATGGGGCACAAGGGCACCGACGCGGCACGCGAATCGGCCGATCTGGTGCTGACCGACGACAACTTCGCGACCATCGCCCGTGCCGTGCGCGAAGGCCGCGTGGTGTTCGACAACATCAAAAAGGCGCTGGTGTTCATTTTGCCGACCAACGGCGGCGAGGCGGGGGTGATTTTGCTGGCGCTGCTGACCGGGCAGGCGCTGCCCATCACCGCCGGGCAGATTCTGTGGGTCAATATGATCACCGCGGTGACGCTGGCGCTGGCACTCGCGTTCGAGCGCGCCGAGCCCGGGGTGATGCGCCGACCGCCGCGCGACCCGTCCGAACCCTTGCTGACCGGCTGGCTGCTCGCGCGGATCGTGTTCGTCAGTCTGCTCATGCTCGGCGCCACCCTCGCGGTTTTCGACTGGGAACTGCGCCACGGCGCTTCGCTCGATACGGCGCGCACGGCGGCGGCCAACATGCTGGTGCTGAGCGAACTGTTCTACCTCTTCAACGTGCGGCATTTCACCGCGTCGTCGCTGCGCTGCGAGGCGCTGGTGGGCAATCGTGTCGCCCTGGCGATGGCTGCCGCGGTCCTGCTGGCGCAACTGCTGTTCACCTACGCGCCGTGGTTGCAGCAATTGTTCCGCACCACCGCGCTCGACGCCGCGGCCTGGGGGCGCATCGTTGCCCTGGCCGGCGGCGTGTTTCTCGCGGTCGAAGCGGAAAAGGCGCTGCTGCGCCGTCTTGGGGTGCGGAGGTTGTGACCATGGCCGCGCCAATGGATTGCGCCGGCTGAAGCGAGGGCAAAGCCATGCACCAGGCGTATGCCGAACTCGCCGTGTTGCTCATCTGCGCTGCCGCGGCTGCCACGCTGGCGCTGCGGCTGCGGCAACCGGCGCTCATCGCCTACATCCTCGTCGGGGTGGCTGCCGGGCCGGCGGGGCTTGCGTTCATCACGGCGCACGATCAGGTCGATCTATTGGCGCAGATCGGCGTGACCGTGCTGCTGTTTCTCGTCGGCCTCAAGCTCGACTTGCTGCAGGTGCGGCACATCGGCGCAGTGGCGCTGGCCACCGGGTTGGGGCAACTGGCGTTCACCATCGTCATCGGATTCGTGCTGCTGCTCGCGCTCGGGCGTGACGTGCTCACCGCGGTGTACGTCGCCGTGGCGCTGACGTTTTCCAGCACCATCATCATCGTCAAGCTGCTGTCGGACAAGCGCGAGATCGATTCGCTGCATGGCCGCATCGCCGTGGGCTTTCTGATCGTGCAGGATCTGGCCGTGGTGCTGGCGATGATGGCCATGAGCGCGCTGCGTACCGACGCCGGAGGGGCGGCGTCGACGTGGCTGGTGGTCGGGTCGATCGTGCTGCGCCTGGTCGCCGCCGCGGTGCTGACCGCGCTGCTGATGCGCGTCGTGTTGCCGCGGCTGACGCGCACTCTGGGGCAATCGCAAGAACTGTTGCTGATATTCGCCGTCGCCTGGGGCACGGGCTTGGCGGCGCTGGGCGAATGGGCCGGGTTTTCCAAAGAGGCTGGGGCGTTTCTCGCTGGGTTTTCGCTCGCCTCGACCCCGGTGCGTGACGCCATCGCCGCGCGGCTGTCGGGGCTGCGCGATTTTTTGCTGCTGTTCTTTTTCGTCGACCTCGGCGCCAAGCTCGACTTTTCCACCCTTGGCGGCCAGCTCTGGCCAGCGGTGCTGCTGTCGCTGTTCGTACTCGTGGGCAACCCGCTGATCGTCATGGCGATCATGGGTTGGATGGGGTATCGCAAGCGCACCGGGTTCATGGCCGGACTGACGGTGGCGCAGATCAGCGAGTTTTCCATCGTGATCGTCGCCATGGGAATTTCGCTCGGCCATGTC
>JBFXEK010000036.1:0-8506 GCA_050180155.1 Thiomonas sp.
GTTGACGCAACCGCAGGGCAGGCTGTCGCCGCTGTTGCAGCAGCTGCCGGCGCCCCCGGCGCAAACGACGGCGCAGACGGCACAGACGGCACAGACGGCACAGACGGCACAGACGGCACAGACGGCGTCCGCGGCAACGCCGGGGCAGGACACGGCCGTTGGCGCCACACTGCCGCAGGCTGCAGCCGCGGCGCCGCGGCATGCGGCGCTCGACGCCTACGCCGCGGTGCAGGCCGCGCCGCAGACCGCCGACGACCCGGCGGCGCTGGCCGCACGTCTGCCCGCCGAGCTGCGCGGCGTGGTGCAGCAGCAGTTGCAAACGCTGATGCAGGGGCAGATCGTCTGGGAGGGCATGTTGTGGCCGGGGCAGACGGCGCGCTGGGCGCTGCGTCCCGACCCCGACGGCGGCGCGGCGCACGCGCCGGAGGCGGCCGCGCCGGCGTGGATGACGCAGCTCGACTTGCACCTGCCGCATCTGGGCACGGTCCAGGCGCAACTGCGGCTACACGGACAGCGGCTGGACGTGTTGCTGCGCCACGATGCGGCAGCGCAGCAACGGCTGGACGCCGCCCTGCCGCAATTGCTCGCCGCGCTGCAGACGGCCGGTTTGCAGCCTGCTCGGGTGCGCACCGCGCCGCGGACCGCAGCGCAGGATACGGCATGAACCCGCAGACACAGCGCCGCCCGCAGCTGCCGCAAGCGGTGGCGCTGCGCTACGACGCCAGCGCCGACCAGGCGCCGCTAGTCGTGGCCAAGGGACAGGGGTTGCTGGCCGAAGCCATCGTCGCCCGCGCGCGCGAGGCCGGGGTGTACGTGCACGAATCGCCGCAACTCGTGCAGTTGCTCATGGCGGTCGATCTGGACGCGCAAATCCCGCCCGCGCTGTACACCGCGGTGGCCGAGCTGCTGGCGTGGCTGTGGCGGCTCGACGCCGCGGGCGATGCAGCGCCGCCTTGACCGCTGCGCAGACGGGCGCGCCGGCGGCTGCAATACGATTGCGCGCATCAGGTGTTTTTTCCCGCCCAGCCCGTATGCCGACCATCGCCGAACAGGCGCGCGCCACGCTCAAACGCTTGCTCGAACTCCAGCTCGACCCCACGCCGGACAACTATCGCCGGGTGTTCGACAGCCTGCAGTCCGGCAGCGCCGAGCGCGCAACGTCGCCGTTGCCCAAGCCGGCGGATTGGAGCTTGGCGCTGCGCCGCCTGCTCGACCAATGGGAGCGCTCGCAGGCCGGGCTGTCGCAACTGCAAAAACGTCAGCAAATCGAGCAACTCGCCACATTGCCGTCGGCGCAGGCGGTCTGGGAATCGCTGCAAAGCCTGCTCGACCGCTGGAGCGCGCTGCCCGCACGCAACGGCAGCCAGCACGCGGCGTCCGCGGCCGATGTCGCGCCGACCGACGCCGACGCCTGGCGGCACCTGCTGCTGACCACCTTGCGCCACGGTGTGCAGCCGTTTTGCGCCCAGGACGCCAGCCGCAGGCTGCTGCGCGCGCTCATCGCCACGGTGGACGACGCAAAGGCGCAGCCCGAGGCGGTGCGGGCGCAGGCGCGCGAGGTCTGGCTGGCGATCGACCGCGAGCGCAGCGCCGACGACGCCGTGCGCGACGGCCTGGTCGATCTGGCGCGGCTGCTGCTGGACCATCTCGGCGATCTGGTACCGCAGCCGTGGGTGGGGGTGCAGGCCGGGGCCATCCGCGACCAGTTGCAGGCGCCGCTGCAGCCGCAACAGGTCGAGCAGGCGCAAAACGCCGTGCGCGACCTGCTCATGCGCCACAGCGTGCTGCGCAAGAGCGAAGACGACGCGCACAACACCGCCAAGGCGCTGATCGACCTGCTGGTGCGCAAACTCGGCGACTACGCCGCCGAGGGCGGCGAGTACAACGCCCGGCTGGAGCAGCGCCTGGCACGGCTGCAGGCCAGCACCGAGTGGGGCGAAATCCGCCAACTGGTGCAGGAGGTGCTCGACGACAGCCGCAGCATGCAGCGGCGCAGCGGCGAACTCGGCGCGCATCTGGCCGAGGCGCAGCGCCAGGCGCAAGCCGCGCAGGAGCGCATCCGCGCGCTCGAAGGCGAACTCGAACAGGCCAGCCAGCAATTGCAGCAGGATCCGCTGACCGGCGCGCTCAACCGCCGCGGGCTCGACGCCGAGTTCGAACGCATGCGCAGCCGCGCCGCGCGGCAGAACCTGCCGCTGTCGGTCGCGCTGCTGGACCTCGACCATTTCAAAGCGGTCAACGACACCTACGGCCACGACGTCGGCGACGCCGTGCTCAAGGCGCTGGTGACATTGGCCAAGCGGCTGGTGCGGCCGAGCGACCGCGTGGCGCGGCTGGGCGGCGAAGAATTCATGCTGCTGCTGCCCGACGCCCCGGCGCAGCAGGCGCTGCTGGTGGTGCAGCGGCTGCTGGCGGCGTTCAGCGAGCAGACGCTGGTGCACGACGCCGCCGGCCGGCGCGTGCCGCTGAGCTTCAGCGCCGGCGTGGCGCAGCTGTGCGCCGACGAGGCATTCGCCGCGATCTACCAGCGGGTCGACGCCGCGCTGCTGCGCGCCAAGCAGGCTGGGCGCAACCGTGTCGAGCCGGCGCGCGGCTGCTGAACGCCACGTAGCCGGGCGCGGCGTTCAGCGCAGGCGACGCGTTGCCGCCGCGCCCACCTCGAACAGCAGGTCGGGGGGCTCCTGCGCCTGCGGCTGCCGGCCGAGATACAGCGCGCCGTTTGCCGGCAGCGCGGTGGCGGTGTGTTGCAGCCGCAGCACCACGCCGCTGTCGCCGCAGCGCAGCCACGTGCCGTTGCGGCTGGTATCGATCAGGGTGCAGCGCGTGTCGCGCCAGGCGATTTGCGCATGCTCGCGCGAGACGTCGGCGTGGTCCACGCGCACGTGCGCCTGCTCGCCGCGCCCGATGTGCAAGGGCATGCCCAAGGTGAAGAGCTGCTGCGCGCCGCTGGCCGGCTGCACGATGCGCAGCCAGCAGGCCGCAGCCGGGGCTGCCGCAGGCGCGCAGTTCCAGGGGCACAGCCAGGCCAGCGTCTGGCCCAAGCCGTGATCCTCGCACAGCACGCGCTCCAGCCCGGCGCTGGCGGCCTCGGGCAAGATCTGCGCCACCGCGTCGTCGAGCAGGATCTGGCCGGGCTGCGACGCCGCAGCCAGCGCCGTGGCGCGGGCGATGGTCGGCCCTTCGCACTGCGGCAGCGGGCCGCGCACGTCGCCGCGGCTCAGGCCGACGTGCAGGTGTAGCGCGAGCACGTCGGCCACCGGCTGCGCCCAGGCGCGCAGCTCGCATTGCATCGCGCGCGCGGCGTCCAGCGCGTCGGGTGCGTGCTCGAACAGCACGAGCGCGCTGGTCGTGTCCAGGCGCGAAATCACGCCGTGGTGCGCTGCGGCGCAATGCGCGAGCCGCTGCATGGTGCGTTGCAAAAAGGCGCGGGCGCGGCTTTCGCCGAGTTCGAGGAACAAGGCGTTGAGCGGCGGAATTTCGGCGTGCAACGCCACCACGGTCTGCGCCAGGCCGGCGCGTAGCGCCTGCTGTTTCCACCAGCGCAGCATGACGTTCATGCGGCCGGCGCCGGGCTGAGGGTGCACACCCACAGCGCGCTGGCATCGCCGGGGCGGCTGCCCGGACGCAGACTGTCGAGCAGGTACACGGTCGCCGCCAGCGGCGCTTCGCCGTCGGGCGCTTCGACCGCGTAGCGCACGCCGTCGCGCAGCGGCTGCGCGCTGAGCAGGCGCAAGGCGCCCTGGCCGTCGATGCCGACCAGCGTGGCCACGCTGCGCTCGGCGGCATCGACTTCGCCGAGCAGGACGGCGCGCGGGCAGAAACCGCCGCGCGGGTCGCGCATCAGCGCGTCGATGCGCGCGGCAAAGTCGGGGGGAAAGAGAGCGTCGGGCAGCGTCATGAGCGGGTCTGGCAGCGAACGGAATCGGTCGCAGGGCGGCAGCCATTGGCGCGCCGCGCCGACAACACGTCGATGCTAGGGTGCCCGCGGGCCGGCGTGTCCAGACTTCGGGCGACAAAAACCGGCAAGCCGTGAGTTTTTTCACGACACAACCGCGCGGCAATTTCCGCAATGCCGCTGCGGTGATGTCCCCTCGCCCTGCTGCCCGCGCAGCGCAAGCGGCGAAGCCCCCCATGCTGCGCGAACGGCAGGCGGGCAACGGGATGACCGAAATGTCGGACAGGGCACAGATCTGGCGGCGCCGCGCGGGCCAGCCGAGCGGATCTGTCGGCCGAGCACGCGCTGCGGCAACGAGCCGCCTGCAGCGGCGGCGCTTTACGGCGAACCGGGGGAAATCAAATCCAGCCCGGGGGGGTTGGCAGTTTGCAGCTTCAGCCCGCTTTGCACCGTGGCCGCGCCCTGCGCCAGCCGGATGCGCAGCGACAGGTCGGTCTGCGAATCGGCGTGCGACAACGCTTCGTCCAGGCTGATCTTGCCTGCGGCATACAGCTGGTAGAGCGAATCGTCGAAGGTCATCATGCCCTGGTCGGTGCCCTGCGCCATGGCCTCTTTGAGCTTGTCGATCTCGCCCTTCTGGATCAGGTCGGCGACGTAAGCCGAGTGCAGCAGCAGTTCCACCGCCGGGATACGCTTGCCGTCGGTGCCGCGCAGCAGCCGTTGCGAAATCACCGCGCGCAGGTTCAGCGACAGGTCGATGAGCAGTTCATGCCGCGCGGTTTCGGGAAAGAAGTTGATGATGCGGTCCAGCGTCTGGTTGGCGTTGTTGGCGTGCAGCGTCGACAGGCACAAATGCCCGGTCTCGGCGTAGGCGATGGCCTGCTGCATGGTTTCACGGTCGCGGATTTCGCCGATGAGGATGACGTCGGGCGCCTGCCGCATGGCGTTTTTCAGCGCCGCGGCGTAGCTCAGGGTGTCCAGCCCGACTTCGCGCTGATCGACCACCGATTTTTTGTGCGTGTGCAGGTATTCGATCGGGTCTTCGATGGTCAGGATGTGGCCGGTTTTGGTGCTGTTGCGGTAGTCGATCATCGATGCCAGCGTGGTCGATTTGCCCGAGCCGGTCGCGCCCACCACCAGCACCAGGCCGCGCGGGGTCATCACGATGTCGTGCAGCCGCTGCGGCAGGTTCAGCGCCTGCAGCGGCGGAATCTCCGAGGTGATGTAGCGAATGACCATGGCGATCGCGCCGCGCTGGCGGTAGATGCTCACGCGGAAGCGGCCGACGTCGTTCAGCCCCAGCGCCAGGTTGAGTTCGAGCTGCGACTCGAAGTCTTTTTGCTGCCGGTCGTTCATGATCGAGTACGCCAGCGCGTGCAGGTCGGAGGCAGCCAGTGCCGCCTGCCCGAGGTGGTAGGTTTCGCCCTCGATCTTGATGCTCGGCGGCGCGCCGACGCTCAAAAACAGATCGGAGGCTTTTTTCTGCGCCATCACGCCAAGAAGCTGTCCAATGTCCATCGTCGTCGTGTGCAAAGTGAATCAAACCAGCCGGGTGAGGTAGGCCTCGGCCAAGGAAATCAGCCCCTGCTGCGCCAGTTCGACGGCGTGGCGGGTCAGCGGCACCATGCCGTCGACCACCGCCTGCTGCGCCAGCGCGTCTTCGTCGGGGCGCGAACCGATGAGCAGCCGCAGCGCCGGGGTGACGCGCAGCAGCTCGTACACCATGCGCCGGCCGGCGATGCCGGTGCCGTTGCACTGCGCGCATCCCGCGCCTTTGTAAAACATCTCGTGCGGGCCGAGGTCGAGCTGCGCGCGGGTGCGCAGATCGACCGCTTCTTCCACCAGGCAGTGCGGGCAGTTCAGCCGCACCAGGCGCTGCGCCAGCACGGCCAGCAGGGTGGAGCGCAGCAAAAACGGCTCGATGCCCATTTCCAACAGCCGTGCCACCGTGGCCACGGCGGAATTGGCGTGCAGCGTGCTGAGCATGAGGTGGCCGGTGAGCGCGCTCTCGACGGCGATTTTGGCGGTTTCGGCGTCGCGGATCTCGCCGACCATGATGACGTCCGGGTCGTGCCGCAGGATGTTGCGCAACGCGCGCGCGAAGGTCAGACCGATGTCGTCGTTGATCGGGATTTGCTGCACCCCGGCGATGTGATACTCCGGCGGGTTTTCCACCGTGAGAATGTTGACGTTGCGCTGCACGATGGTGCCGAGCATGCCGTACAGCGTGGTCGATTTGCCCGAACCGGTCGGGCCGGTGACCAGGATCATGCCGCTGTTGCGCAGCAGGGTGTCGTGCAAAAACTGCAGGTCGGCGGGGGAGAACCCGGCGGTGTCCAGCCCGCGTTGCTGCGCGCTGGAGGCGAGCAGGCGAATGGCGGCGCTTTCGCCGTAAATGGTGGGCATCACGCTGATGCGCAGGTCGAGTGCGCCGCCGGCGTTTTTCAGCGCGATCTGCCCGTCCTGCGGCAAGCGGGTTTCGGCCACGTCCATTTTGCCGAGGATTTTGATGCGTCGCAGCAAGGCGGCGTGCAGCTTTTTCGGCAGGCTGTTGACCGGGGTGAGCGTGCCGTCGATGCGGTAGATCACCGCCACGCGATCGGGCTCGGGGCGGATGTGGATGTCCGAGGCGTGGCGCTGGATGGCGCCGGTGAGGATGTATTCGGCCAACTGCACGATCGGCCCTTGCGCTTCGAGTGCGATGTCGGCGGCGGCGTCGTCGGGTTCGTCGGCGGCGATGGCTTCGAGGTTGAGCGTGCCCAGCGCCGCGGCCTGCGGCTTGACGCCGTACCAGCGTTCGATCGCTGCGAGCAGCGCGGCGCGCTCGGCCAGCGCCAGTTCCACCTGCCGCCCGGTGAGGAATTGCACCAGTTTGGGGGTTTCCGGGTCGAACGGATCGGCCACCGCCAGGCGGATGTGGTGCGCGCTGGCGGCCAGCACGACTGCCAGGCGGCGCGCGGCAAAGTCGGCAGGCAGCAGGTGCAGCAGCGCCGGGTCGGGCTGCACGGCGTCGAGATCGACGAACGGCAGCCCGAGCTGCGCGGCCAGCGTTTGCGCCGCCGGGCCGCTGCGCGGCGAGGAGGGCGGCAGCGGCGGCAGGGTGGTCGCGGCGGCGTCGGGTTCGTTCACAACGTCTCAGCCTTTGCTGCGCTGGCAGTACAGGGTGGAGATGAACACGTTTTTGCCCTCGTCCTCCGGGCGCAGCCCGCGGCGGCAGGAGCGCACTTCGCACAGGTAATGCACGGTGGAGTCGAGCTCGTCGAGCCGCTGGCCGATGGTCAGCCCCATGCCGATGTCCAGCGGAAAGTCGGTGCGGATCACCCAATTGCCCTGGCCGTCGTTGGCCACGAGCTGGCCGCTGCCGAGTTCGTGCGCCCGCGGCCAGAAGGCGCGGATGACCACCGGGCGCGGTTTGAACATGCCGCGGTTGTCCAGCCGCAGACCTTCGATTTTGGCCAGCAGGTCTTGCAGTTCCGGCTTGTTCCAGTCGACGTCGACCTGCTGGTGGGTGATGCTGTCGTTGGGCTTGACCATTTCACTGTCTCTCCAGCAAAGCAGGGGCGGCTGGGGCTTGCCCGGCAGCGCGGCCAGCGGCTTGCGCATCGCACCACTGCTGCGCGATGCGTCCCAGCGCGGTTTGCGGCCGCCCGCTGCAGGTGACGCAGCCGAAAGCGGCGATCCATGCCGGCAGGTCGGCAGCCGGCATGGGCTTGGCCAGCGCGTAACCCTGACCGCCATCGGCGCCGAGCACGGCGGCCATTTCCACCAGCGCCGCGGTTTCCAGCCCCTCGACCACGACGTGCAGCCCCAGCCCCTGCGTCATGCGCACCAGCGCGCCGATGAAGCCGATGGTGCCTGCCGCCTGCTCCTCGGTTTCCTGCGGGATTTGCCGCACCAGCGCCTGGTCGATTTTGACGGTATGAAACGGCAGGGTGCGCAGCCGCAGCAGGCTGGAATAGCCGCTGCCCAGATCGTCCATCACCAGGCGCACGCCAATGGCCGCCAGCCGACGCACCGCGGCGTCGCTCTCGGCGGCGTTGTGAAAGTCGGCGTCTTCGAGCACTTCGAGCCGCAGCCGCTGCGGGGCGATGTGTTGCTCCTGCAAAGCGTCGCCGACCCAGCGGGCGCAGTCGGGCAGCAGCAGTACGTCGGGCGGCAGGTTGATCGACAGATCGAGTTGCAGCCCCTGGTCGTCCCAGGCGCGCAGTTGCTGCAGCGCCTGCGACAGACCCAAGGTGAACAATCGGGTGAGCTCCGAAGTGCCGAACGACGGCAGAAACAGCCCTGGGGGCACCAGCCGGCCGTCGTCCAGCCGCAGCCGCGCCAGCGCCTCGACCGCCCGCGGGCGACCGCAGTGCAGATCGACCACCGGCTGGTAATGCATTTCCAGTCCGCCGGAAAACAGCCGCTGCCGCCAGGCGCGGCGGTCTTGCGCGGGTAGCAGCGCGTCACCGTGGCGGATCATCAGCGCGACCATGCCGCGAGCGTAAATCTGCTCCAGACCGCGCAGCACGCTGCGCATCGCCGCCGGCTCGAACATCGCCGGATAACGGCCGTACAAACCCATCACCGCCATCATGCGGCCGCGGCTGTCTTTCACCGGCAGCGCCG
>JBFXEK010000037.1:0-8502 GCA_050180155.1 Thiomonas sp.
GTCTATATAGTGCGGATTGAAACTGCCGATTGGACTTGAACCGCGTGCAAATCTAAAGTCTGCACTGCAGCAACGTAGAAGAACGACGTTGTCTTCCCGTGTCAGGGCTGGGCGAACGCGCGGCCCGACTGACAACACCCAGCCACCTCAAGGAGTCTTTCATGTCTTTGATCAATACCGCAGTCAAACCTTTCAAAGCCACGGCGTTTCAGAACGGCAAATTTTTCGACGTCACCGAGGACAATTTCAAAGGCAAATGGTCTGTGCTGATGTTTTACCCGGCCGACTTCACCTTCGTTTGCCCGACCGAGCTCGAAGACCTGGCCGATAACTACGACACCTTCAAATCGCTGGGTGTCGAAGTGTATGGTGCGTCCACCGACACCCACTTCGCGCACAAGGCCTGGCACGACACTTCGGAAGCGATCAAAAAAGTCAAATTCGCCCTGATCGGCGATCCCACCGGCGCGCTGACGCGCAACTTCGACGTGATGATCGAAGAAGAAGGGCTGGCGTTGCGCGGTACCTTCGTCATCAACCCCGAAGGCATCATCAAGCTGTGCGAAATCCACGACAACGGCATCGGCCGTGACGCCAAGGAACTGCTGCGGAAAGTGCAGGCGGCGCAATACGTCGCCTCGCACCCCGGTGAAGTCTGCCCGGCGAAGTGGAAGCAGGGCGACGCCACGCTCAAGCCCTCGCTCGATCTGGTCGGCAAGATCTGACGGCTATCAGCGCGTTTTTTCGGCGCTCCTTTCCGCGCCCCTTTCCGCGCAAGAGGGATGCTTTATCGCGCCCATGAACGGGCGCCCAGCCGCGGGCCGGGGCTGTGGCCGGCCCGTGTCGCTTTGCACGGGCCGACGGCGCTTGCCGCCGCTGCCTGCGGCCAAACCCGGGAGATACCATGCTCGACGATACCCTGCTGTCGCAACTCAAGTCGTATTTGGCGCGGGTCACGCAGCCGTTCGAGCTGGTGGCAGCTCTCGACGCCAGCGAGGCCTCGGCGCAGTTGCGTACATTGTTGGAACAAATCGCCGCGCTCAGCGACAAGATCGCGCTGCGCCTGGACGGTGACGATGCGCGCAAGCCGTCGTTCGCCCTGCAGCGCAGTAGCGGCCAGCCGCTGCATTTGCGCTTTGCCGCGATTCCGCTGGGGCACGAGTTCACCTCGCTGGTTCTGGCGTTGTTGTGGGCCGGAGGCCATCCGCCCAAGGTCGAGGCGCAGACCGTCGAGGCCATCCGCCGGCTCGACGGTGAGTACCGCTTCGAGGTCTACATATCGCTGAGCTGCCACAACTGCCCGGACGTGGTGCAGGCGCTTTCGCTCATGGCCGTGCTCAACCCGCGGGTGCAGACGGTGGTGATCGACGGTGCGCTGTTCCAAAGCGAGGTCGAGTCGCGGCAGATCATGGCCGTTCCCACCGTCTACCTCAACGGCGAGCCGTTTGCCAGCGGCCGCATGGACGTGGAACAAATCGTCGCCAAGCTCGACGCCGGCGCAGCGCAGCGCGACGCTGCCAGACTCGGCGCCAAAGAGCCGTTCGACCTGCTCATCGTCGGTGGCGGGCCGGCAGGCGCGGCCGCTGCGGTATATGGCGCGCGCAAAGGCATCCGCGTGGGGCTGGCGGCCGAGCGTTTCGGCGGGCAGGTCAACGACACCCTGGCGATCGAAAACTACATCTCTGTGTTGCAGACCGACGGCCCTCGCTTCGCCGCGGCGCTCGACGCGCACGTGCGGCAGTACGGCGTGGACGTGATGAACCAGCAACGCGCCGACAAACTGCTGCCTGCTGCCGAACCCGGCGAGTTGATCGGCGTGCAACTGGCCAACGGCGCCGTGCTGCGTTCGCGCAGCGTGATCCTCGCCACGGGCGCACGCTGGCGGCAGCTCGGCGTGCCGGGGGAGGACGCCTACCGCAATAAAGGAGTGGCTTATTGCCCGCATTGCGACGGCCCGTTGTTCAAGGGCAAGCGGGTCGCGGTGATCGGCGGCGGCAATTCCGGGGTCGAGGCGGCGATCGACTTAGCCGGCCTCGCAGCCCATGTCACTTTGCTCGAATTCGCCGCCGAGCTTCGCGCCGATGCCATTTTGGTGAGCAAACTGCGCAGTCTGCCCAACGTCACCGTCATCACCTCGGCGCAGACCACCGAAATCAGCGGCGACGGCAGCAAGGTCAACGGCCTGACCTACACCGACCGCGTCAGCGGCAACGGCATCCGCCTCGACCTCGACGGCGTGTTCGTGCAGATCGGTCTGGTGCCCAACACCGAATGGCTCAAGGCGACGGTCGAACTCAACCGCTTCGGCGAAATCGTGGTCGATGCCAAGGGCCAGACCTCGGTGCCGGGCGTGTTCGCCGCCGGCGACGCGACGACGGTGCCGTACAAACAAATCGTCATCGCCGCCGGAGACGGCGCCAAGGCCGCGCTGGCCGCGTTCGACTACCTCATCCGCACGCCGCTGCCGCAGCCTGCCTCCGTCGCGGTCTGACCCGCTGCGCCCACAGGGTGTCCCGCTACACTGCGGCGTGCAAACGAATTTGCGAGTCTGCCTATGTTGTTGATGGTTCTGTCACCGGCCAAAACGCTCGACTACACCACCGCGCCGACCACCGCGCTGGCCACCCAGCCGCAATTCGTCGAACAAGCCGCCGAGCTGGTGCAGGGTTTGCGCCGGCTCAGTCCGCAGCAACTCGCCACGCTGATGGGCATTTCGGACAAACTCGCCGCGCTCAATGCGGCGCGGTTTGCCCAATGGCAACCCAGTTTTGCACCGCCGCAGAGCAAGCAGGCCGTGCTTGCCTTCAATGGCGACGTATACGAAGGGCTGGATGCTCCCAGCCTGAGCGAAGCCGACTTGCAGTGGGCGCAGCGCCATTTGCGCATTCTCAGCGGGCTGTACGGCGTGCTGCGACCGCTGGACCTGATGCGCCCCTACCGCTTGGAAATGGGGACGCAGTGGCCCAACGCCAAGGGCAAAGATCTGTATGCCTACTGGGGCACGCAAATCGCCCGCGCGCTCGACGCCGAGCTGGCTGCGGGCGGGGGCGAGCCGGTGCTGCTCAACTTGGCGTCGGACGAATACTTCCGCGCGATCGACCGCAAGGCGCTCAACGCCCGCGTGGTGCAACCCGTGTTTCAGGATGGCACGCCGCAAAAAGGCTACAAAGTGGTCAGTTTTTACGCCAAGCGGGCGCGCGGCCTGATGGCGCGCCATGTCATCGTCAACCGCATCACCGAGGTCGAGCAGATCAAGGGCTTCGACAGCGAAGGCTACCGCTACGTCGCTGCGGCGTCCAGTGCCGAGCAATGGGTGTTTCGCCGCGACAAGGCGGCTTGAGGACGCGCCGATGGCCAGCCAGCTCGTCGTCTACGGCATTGCCAACTGCGATACCGTCAAGCGCGCCCGGCAGTGGCTACAGGCGCGCGAACTGGGCTATCGCTTCGTCGATTTCAAAAAAACGCCGCCGACCGACGCGCAGTTGCGCGCCTGGGCGCAGCGGTTTGGCTGGCAGGCTCTGGTCAATACCCGCGGCAGCACCTGGCGGCGGCTCGATGCCGCACAGCAGGCCGCGGTCGTCGATGCCGACAGCGCAGTGCAACTGCTGCTGCGCTCGCCCAGCGCGATCAAGCGCCCCATCGTCGAGCGCGACGGCCAGGCGCTGCTGCTCGGTTTCGACGCCGCGCAGTGGTCGGCTGCGCTGTCATGACGACAGCACCCGCGCCAGATACTTGCCCAGCGCGAGCAGGGTGAGGGTCGGTGGCAGGCCCCACGGTTCGGGAATGACCGACGCGTCGCACACATGCAGATTGGGGCTGCGGCAACTCAGCCGCTCGTCCACCAGCTCTCCCAGCCGAACCGTGCCGCCGGGGTGCGCTGCGACCCACGGCGAGACATACGGCCGGCCCGCGCCGCAGGCGCGCAGCACGGCGCGCGCCTGCTCGACTCCGGCTTGCATGATTTGCCGCTCCACCGCGCCGAAACGTCGCCAGGGCCGACCCCGCGCGTCGATGCGGCCGCCGATGTCGTCGCGGATTTTGACCATGATCATCGCCGTGTGGGCGAAGCTGAGCAGCTGATCGGGCCGTCCCGCGGCCCAGGCGAAGGCGCGGAAAAAATTCGGCGGGATGGCGATGTCCGACAGCATGTAACCGGCTCGTGCATCGACGAAGCCGGCAGACATGGAAATTTCCTGCGCGGCACGGGTGATGGGCAGATGGCCCATGACGATGCGCAAGGGGTCGCAGAAAAAACCCTCACCGGCCTCTTCGATGCCGCTGTGTTGCAGAATCACCGGACTGGCCACCCCGCCCGCGCAGAGAATCACCCGGCCGGCGCGAAACGTCTGCAGCGCCCCGTCGCACAGCGCCTGCACGCCCACCGCGTGCCCGGCAGCGAACAGCACCCGCTGCACCCGTACCCCGGTGTGCAGGTGCGCGCCTTCTTTGACCGCCTGTTGCAACAGGCCGTGGGTGGACCAGAACGCCTCGGGCGGGCAGACGCCGTCGCGGCACAGCGTCTGGTCGATCATTTTGGGCAGCGGCTGCCACGGCAAACCCAGCGACTGTGCAGCCAGCGCCAGCCGCGCGGCCACTGGTGCCAGCAAATCGGGATGCAGCGGCGCGTTGGGGATTTCTCGGCGCACTTGTTCCAGCGCCGCACTCAGATCGACGCCGCGCCGGGCGAACATCGCCAGCGGCGGGGCGATGGCGGTGTGATAGAAGGTCACCGAGCCGCCGCCGACGCGAAGGCTGCGCAGCAGCACCACGCCAGGAGCGATGTGCATCGCCTCCTTGCGCCGTAGCAAACCGAGCAACTGGTTGCCCACGGGCGCGCTACTGCCCTGCTCGAGGATGACGACTCTGGCGCCGGAGCGCGCCAGATCGCGAGCCGCCATGGCCCCGGCCGGCCCGGAGCCCACCACCAGCACGTCTGCAATCGGCGCGGCTTCAGCCATGCGCGCTGGCGCCCGGTTACACGCTCACGCCGCGAGCAACTGCCGCAGCACGAACGGCAGGATGCCGCCGTGCTGGTAGTAGTCCACCTCGATCGGAGTGTCGATGCGCAGCTTGAGCGTGACTTTGCGTTCGCTCGCATTCCTACCGCGGATGGTCAGCACCGCGTCCTGCTGCGGGCGCAGGGTGCCGCCGAGGTCGAGGTCGAAGGTTTCGTCGCCCTTGATGCCCAGCGATTCCCACGAATCGTTGCCCTGGAACTGCAGCGGCAGCACGCCCATGCCGACCAGGTTGGAGCGGTGGATGCGCTCGAAGCTGCGCGCGATCACCGCCTTGACCCCGAGCAGCTGCGTGCCCTTGGCCGCCCAGTCGCGGCTCGATCCGGTGCCGTATTCCTCGCCGGCAAAGACGAAGGTCGGCGTGCCCTGCGCAATGTAGCGCATCGCCGCGTCGTAGATGAACTGCTTTTCGCCGCTGGGTTGCAGCAAGGTCACGCCGCCTTCCTCGCGCGAGCCGTCGGGCAGCGGCGGGATCATCAGGTTTTTGATGCGCACATTGGCAAAGGTGCCGCGCATCATGATTTCGTGGTTGCCGCGGCGCGAGCCGTAGGAGTTGAAATCGGCCTTGAGCACGCCGTGCGCCTTGAGCCACTGGCCCGCGGGCGAGCTTTCCTTGATCGGCCCGGCCGGGGAGATGTGGTCGGTGGTCACCGAGTCGCCAAACAGCGCCAGCGCGCGCGCGCCGCGGATGGACAGCGCAGGCGCGGCCGGCTGCATCGCAAAGCCCTGGAAAAACGGCGGCTCGGCGATGTAGGTGCTCTGCGGCCAGTCGTACACCTGACCCTTGACGCCTTCGATTTTTTTCCACAGCTTGCCCGGGTCTTTGGCCACCTGCGCGTAGTTGGCCTTGAACACCTTGGGGTTCATTGCGTACTTGAGCAGCCTGGCGACTTCCTCGTCGCTCGGCCAGATGTCGCCCAGATACACCGGTTTGCCCTTTTTGCCGTAGCCCACCGGCTCGGTCATCAGGTCGCGGCGCACCGTGCCGGCAATGGCGTAGGCCACGACCAGCGGCGGGCTGGCGAGGAAGTTGGCTTTGATATTGGGGTGGATGCGCGCCTCGAAATTGCGGTTGCCCGACAGCACCGCCGCGCACACCAGGTTATTGTTCACCACCGTGGCCTCGATCTCGGGCGCCAGCGGGCCGGCGTTGCCAATGCAGGTGGTGCAGCCGTAGGCGGCGACGTTGAAGCCGAGTTTTTCGAGATACGGCAGCAGCCCGGTTTTCTGCAGATATTCGGTGACCACGCGCGAGCCAGGGGCGAGCGACGTTTTGATGTGCGGCTGCACCTTCAGCCCGGCCTCGACCGCCTTTTTCGCCAGCAGCCCGGCGGCCAGCAGCACGCTGGGGTTGGAGGTATTGGTGCAGGAGGTGATCGCGGCGATCAGCACATCGCCGTCGCCGATCGACAGGCCCTTGGGCGCGTGCTCGGCGCGGGCGTGCGCGGCGCTTTCGGTGCTGCGGTTGGCCACCATTTCGACCACATCGGCCTCGGCGCCCGGCGCCACGTCCGGCGCCTCACCCTCGGTCTTGCCGTCGTGCACGGCAAAGCGGCGGTCCAGGCGCTGCGCCGGCTGGTTGAACCCGGCTTCGGCCACCGGCTTGGAAAACAGCGATGCGAACTGCGTCTTGACCTGGCCGAGCGGGATGCGGTCTTGCGGGCGTTTCGGTCCGGCAAGAGAGGGCTCGACCGTGCCCAGATCGAGGGTCAGCACCTGCGAGTAATCGATCTGCCCGGCCTTGGGCACGCCAAACAGCTTTTGCGCCTTGAAGTAGGACTCGAATTGTTCGATTTCCGTCTTGCTGCGGCCGGTGCCCTTGAAGTAGTCGATGGTCTTGTCGTCGACCGGGAAAAAGCCCATGGTCGCGCCGTATTCGGGCGCCATATTGCCGATGGTCGCGCGGTCGGTGACCGACAGGCTCGCGGTGCCTTCGCCAAAGAATTCGACGAACTTGCCGACGACCTTGGCCTTGCGCAGCATTTCGGTGATGGTCAGCACCAGATCGGTGGCGGTCACGCCGCCGCGCAGCCGGCCCTTGAGCTCGACGCCGACCACGTCCGGGGTGAGGAAGTACACCGGCTGGCCGAGCATCGCCGCCTCGGCTTCGATGCCGCCCACCCCCCAGCCGACCACGCCGATGCCGTTGATCATGGTCGTGTGGCTGTCGGTGCCGACCAGGGTGTCGGGGTAGGCCACGCCGTTTTTGACGTGCACCCCGCGAGCGAGGTATTCGAGGTTGACCTGGTGCACGATGCCAAAGCCCGGCGGCACGACGCCGAAGGTGTCGAACGCCTGCATGCCCCATTTCATGAACTGGTAGCGCTCGCGGTTGCGCTGGAACTCGATCTGCATGTTCAGATCCAGCGCTTTTTTGCTGCCATAGGCATCGATCATCACCGAGTGGTCGACGACCAGGTCGACCGGCACCAGCGGCTCGACCACCTTGGGGTTGGCGCCCATGCGGTCGGCAGTGCTGCGCATCGCCGCCAGATCCGCCAGCAGCGGCACGCCGGTGAAGTCCTGCAGCACCACGCGGGCGACGACGAACGGAATCTCCTCGGTGCGCGCGGCGCCCGGTTGCCAGCGCGCAAGCTGCTCGACGTGCTCGGGCGCGACCTTTTTGCCGTCGCAGTTGCGCAGCACCGATTCGAGCACGATGCGGATGGACACCGGCAACCGCGACACGTCCACCCCCAGCTCCTTGCCGAGCTGCGGCAGGGAGAAAAACTGCAGCGACTTGCCCGAGGCGGTCTGGTACGACTTGAGGGTCTTGGCGAATGCGTGCGCCGCGGCGGCGCTGGCCTTTTTCTTGGCTGGCATGATGGGCTCCAGAGCGGGGAGGTTCGGTTGCGAAGGTCAGACGTAGAGATCGACGTATTCGTGCACCGGCATCGCTTCGAGCAAGTTCTGGTCCAGCGAGACGGCCAGAATCGCCTGTTGCTGCTTGGCGGCGAAACGCCGCGCCAGGTTGGTGCGGAACTTGGCTTCGAGCAGCGCAATGCCCTCGGCGCGGCGGCGCTTGTGGCCGATCGGGTACTCGACCACGACCTCGGGCAGCACCGTGCCGTCCTTGAGGGTGACGGTCAGCGCGTTGGCGATCGAGCGCTTGTCCGGGTCGTGGTAGTCGCGGGTGAACTGCGGGTCTTCGACACAGGTGATTTTGTCGCGCAGCGCGTCGATGCGCGGGTCGGCGGCCACATCGTCTTCGTAGTCGGCGGCGGTGAGTCGCCCGAAAATCAGGGGTACTGCGACCATGTACTGGATGCAGTGGTCGCGGTCGGCCGGGTTGTGCAGCGGGCCTTTTTTGTCGATGATGCGGATGCACGCTTCGTGGGTGCGGATGGAGACCGAAGCGATGTCGTCTGCCGTCTTGCCCATCGCCGCGAGTTGCCGGTGCAGGCTCATCGCGGCCTCTACCGCGGTCTGGCTGTGGAACTCCGCCGGGTAGCTGATTGTGAACAGCACGTTTTCCATCTCTTAGCTG
>JBFXEK010000038.1:0-8454 GCA_050180155.1 Thiomonas sp.
CGGCGCTTTTTCGGTCAACGCAAAGGTCACGCCGGTGGACAGCGGCTGCACCACGGTCGCCCCGGTCGGCCCCTTGCTTTTCAGCCGCTCGTAGCACTCCACGCCGCGGTCGGTGGCGTATGCGGTTTCGCATTCCTCCCAGGTGATTTTCACACCGTTGATGCCGCCGTCGCGGGCGTTGATCATCTTGAGGTAATCGACATAGCCGTTGGCCCAGGGCACGCCATTGGGGCCGTAGGGGCCGGTGCGGTAGACCAGCACGGGAAAGAACTGCTCCTTCTCCTGCGACCAGGCCGGACTGGTTGTCAGGCTTACCGTGAGCGCCACGCCGGCGAGCGCCGCGAGGGCCGTTTTGTGCAGAGCGTTCATGAGGGTCTCCTTTGTGGGTTGTGATGAGATCGAAGCGAAGCGAGCGAGTCGAAAGCGTCAATGCGGGAAGGGCCAGAGCCGCAGCTTGTTTTTCGCGGTGTTCCACAGCGCCGCAAGGCCATGCGGTTCGACGATCAGGAACACCACGATGAGCACGCCGAAGGTCATGAATTCCAGGTGTGAGATCAGGCTGGTCGAGGCCGGAATGCCGAGCAGCCCGGGTAGCTGGTTGAGAAAAATCGGCAGCAGCACGATGAACGCGGCGCCGAAAAAGCTGCCCATCACCGAGCCGAGGCCGCCGATGATGATCATGAACAGCAGCTTGAGCGATACGTCGATGTTGAACGCCGCCGGCTCCCACGAGCCCAGGTGCACGAAGGCCCACAGCGCGCCGGCGATGCCGGTGATGAAACTGCTGACGGCAAACGCCGAGAGCTTGGCGCGAACCGGCGAAATGCCGATTACGCTGGCGGCGACGTCCATGTCCCGTGTGGCCATCCATTCCCGCCCCTTGCGGCCGCGCACCAGGTTTTTCACCGCCAGCGCCAGCACGCAGAGGATGGCCAGGCAGAACAGGTATTTGCGCACCGGGGTGTCGATCGCCAGGCCGAACACCTGCAGATTGGGCGCGGTGACCGAACCGGAGGACGAGCCGTTGGTCAGCCAGGGCACGTGCGAGAACACCCAGTCGGCGAAAAACTGCGCCGCCAGCGTCGCCACCGCCAGGTACAGCCCGCGGATGCGCAGGCTGGGCAGGCCGAACACCATGCCGATGACGGCGGCGATCAGCCCGGCCAGCACCAGCGCGACCAGCAGCGGCAGGCCGGGAATGCGCACCATCAGGTTGAACGCGGCATAGGCGCCCACCGCCATGAACGCGCCGGTGCCCAGAGAAATCTGCCCGCAGTAGCCCACCAGCACGTTCAGCCCGAGCGCGGCCAGCGACAGGATCAGAAACGGAATGAGCAGCGCACGCAGCAGATAGTCGGAACCCAGCAGCGGGATGGCGACGAAGGCCACCGCCAGCAAAGCGGCGACGAACCAGCGATCCTGCAGGATCGGGAAAATCTGCGTGTCGCTGACGTAGCTGGTCTTGAACTGACCGTTTTCGCGGTAGAACATGGCAGCGCTTTCCGGTTCAGACGCGGTCGATGATGCGTTCGCCAAACAACCCCTGCGGGCGGATCAGCAGCACGATCAGCGCGAGCAGGTAGGCGAACCAGCTTTCGATGCCGCCGCCCAGCGTCGGGCCGAGGTAGACCTCGGCGAGCTTTTCACCCAGGCCGACGATCAGCCCGCCGACGATGGCCCCCGGCACCGAGGTCAGCCCGCCGAGAATCACCACCGGCAGGCCTTTGAGCGCGATCAGCGACAGCGAGAACTGCACCCCGAGCTTGGAGCCCCAGATCATCCCGGTCACCAGCGCGACCAGCCCGGCGATGGCCCAGACGATGACCCACATGCGCGACAGCGGAATGCCGATCGACTGCGCGGCCTGATGGTCGTCGGCCACCGCGCGCAGCGCCCGGCCGATGCCCGATTTCTGGAAAAACAGCGTCAGCAGCGCGACCAGCGCGGCCGCGGAAATCGCCGCGATCAGGTCTTCGTTGCTGATCAGCACCCCACCCGGAATGACCTTGTCGAGCACCAGCGTGGGCTGCTTGGGCAGGCCGAGGTTGATCGGGTAGATGTCGTCGCCCCAGACCATCTGGCCCAGGCCCTCGAGAAAGTAGGCGATGCCCAGCGTGGCCATCAGCAGGGTCACGCCATGCTGATTCACCAGATGCCGCAGCACCAGGCGCTCGATCAGCCAGGCCAGCACCACCATGATCAGGAAGGCCAGCGCAAAGGCCAGCGGCCAGGGCATGTGCTCCTGCAGCCGCGCCATGGCCAGCGCGGCGAACAGAACCATCGCGCCCTGCGCGAAATTGAACACGCCGGACGCCTTGAAGATCAGCACAAAGCCCAGTGCGATCAGCGCATACAGCACGCCGGACATCAACCCGGCAATCACCGTTTCGATCAGAAATCCCATGGCGTCATTCCTGTTGCGTGGCGGTGCCGAGGTAGGCCCGGATCACTTCTGGGTCGTTGCGCACGGCATCCGGCGTGTCGTCGGCGATCTGCTTGCCGTAATCGAGCACGACGACGCGGTCGGACAGATCCATCACCACTCCCATGTCGTGTTCGATCAGCACGATGGTGGCGCCGAACTCTTCGCGCGATTCGAGGATGAAGCGGCTCATGTCCTCCTTCTCCTCCAGGTTCATCCCGGCCATCGGCTCGTCGAGCAGCAGCAGTTTGGGCTGCATCGCCAGCGCGCGCCCGAGGTCGACGCG
This sequence comes from Thiomonas sp., assembly GCA_050180155.1. Lineage (GTDB taxonomy): Bacteria > Pseudomonadota > Gammaproteobacteria > Burkholderiales > Burkholderiaceae_C > Thiomonas. Next base: position 2,709 of record JBFXEK010000038.1, read on the forward strand.
CTTTTGCAGCCCGTAGGGCAGCCGCCCGACCGGCACCTTGCGCCACGCCTGAATTTCGAGGAAGTCGATGATGCGTTCGACCACCTGGCGATTCGCGACCTCCTCGTGCAGCGCGGGCCCGAGCCGCACCATCTGCGCGAGCAGACCGCGGCGCATGTGCAGATTGCGCCCGGCCATGATGTTGTCGAGCACGCTCATGCCCGAAAACAGCGCCAGGTTCTGAAACGTGCGGGCGATGCCCAGCCGGGCGGCGCGACCGGGGCGCATCTGCGGCAGCGGCTGGCCATCGAAAATGATCTGGCCCTGCTGCGGCTGGTACACGCCGTTGATCACGTTGAGCAGCGAACTCTTGCCCGCGCCGTTGGGGCCGATGATCGCGCGCACCTCGCCGCGGCGCACATCGAAGCCGATGTCTTGCAGCGCCTTGATGCCGCCAAAGCGCAGGTGAATGCCCTGCAATTGCAGCAGGGGCGCAGGCTCGGCCGCGGGTGCAGGCGTCGGGGCGTCTGGCGCGGGCATGGGGGCGGGTTTCAACACGGCAGCCATTCGATTGCTCCCCTGCTCAGGCCGCGGCGGCCAGCCGCGGGTAGACCTGCGCCTCGCGCAGCGCCAGGTCGCCTTGCACGGTTCCGGTGCGACCATCGTCGAACCGCACCTGCACCCGCAGCAGGCAGTGGGTCTGCGCGGGGTCGTACAGCGCGGCAATCAGCGTCGCGTATTTTTCGCTGACAAAGCGGCGGCGCACCTTGCGCGTGCGGGTGAGCTCCTCGTCATCGGGGTCGAGTTCCTTGTGCAGCACCGCAAAGCGATGGATCTGCGCCGCCGCGGTGTGTGGGTCGGCTGCCAAGTCGGCGTTGACCTGCGCGACGCAGTCGGCCACCAGATCGAGCACTTGCGGCTTGCCGGCCAGATCGGCGTAGCTGGTGTAGGGGATGCCGCGCTTTTCCGCCCAGCTACCGACGGCCGGAAAGTCGATATTGATCATCGCCACCACCCGATCCTTGCCGGCGCCAAACGCCACCGCCTCCTTGATCGCCGGGAAAAACTTGAGCTTGTTTTCGATCAGCTTGGGCGCAAACAGCGTGCCGTCGGCGAGTTTGGATACGTCCTTGGCGCGGTCGATGATGCGCAGCTGGCCGTCGCCCTCCAGCCAGCCGGCGTCGCCGGTGTGGTACCAGCCCGCTTCGTCCAGCACTTCGGCGGTGGCCTGCGGGTTACGGTAGTACTCGCGCAGCAGCCCGGCGCTGCGCAGCAGGATTTCGCCGCTATCCGCCACTTTCAGCTCCACCCCGGGAGCGGCGACGCCCACGGTGTCGCTGCGCACCCCGTTGTCGGGCTGCATGCAGACGAACACCGCGGTTTCGGTCGAGCCGTAGAGCTGCTTGAGGTTGACGCCGATGGCGCGGTAGAAGCGAAACAGCTCCGGCCCGATCGCTTCCCCGGCGGTGTAGGCCACGCGGATGCGGCTAAACCCCAGCACATTGCGCAGCGGCGCGAGCATCAGCCCGTCGGCCAGCGGGTGCAGCAGGCGATCGACCAGGCGTGGCGCTTGCCCGGTGTCACGCGCGGTCTGCACCCGCTGCGCAACGGCGAGGCAGGCGTCGAACAGCCAGCGCTTGATGTGTGCTGCGTCGTCCATGCGCACCCGCACCTCGGTGAGCGTGGCCTCGAACACCCGCGGCGGCGCGAAGTAGTAGGTCGGCCCGATTTCGCGCAGGTCGATGCCCACGGTGTTCTGCGACTCGGGGCAGTTCACCGTGTAGCCGCACACCAGATGCTGGGCGTAGGAAAAAATGTTCTGCCCGATCCACGCCGGCGGCAGGTAGGCGAGCACCTCCTCGTCGGGCCCCAAGCGGTCGAACTCGGCGCCGGCGCGGGCGCGGTCGATCAGGCTGGCGTGGGTGTGCACCACACCCTTGGGATGGCCGGTGGTGCCGGAGGTGAAAAACAGCGCGGCGACGTCGTCCGCACGGCCGGCGTTGACCTCGGCGTCGAACTGTCCCGGGCGCTGGCTCCACCACGCGATGCCCAGACGCTCGACCTCGTCCAGGCTGAGCAGTCCGTCGGCTTTGAGTTTGCGCAACCCGCGCGGGTCGTGGAACAGAATGTGCCGCAGCCGCGGCAGTTGCTCGCGCACTTCGAGCAGCTTGTCCACCTGCTCCTCGTCCTCGGCGATGACCAGTCCGACCTCGGCGAGCTGCAGCGGGTAGACCAGCTCGGCGGCAATCGCGTCCTGATAGAGCGGGGCGGGAATCGCCCCCAGCGCCTGCGCGGCGAGCATACAGGCGTAAAGGCGCGGCCGGTTTTCGCCGATCACCGCAATGTGATCGCCCCGACGCAGGCCGAGGTGCGCGAATCCGCCCGCTAGCCGCTGCACCCAGTCCAGCCCCTGCGCCCAGGTGGTTTCCTGCCAGATGCCCAGGTCTTTTTCGCGCCAGGCCACCCGGTGCGGGCGGGACTGCGCCTGCCAGACCAGCAGCCGGGGAAAAGTGTCTGCCGCAGACTGCGCCAACGCCATGTCTCCTCCTGATCCACCGTCGTCGGCAACCCTGTTCGGGCCAGCAAGGCGGCGGCGTTTACATTTTGAAACTAAGTTTAGGAGGGAATTTGGTGCATATTTGTCTCTGAGGTGACAATTGAGCCGAAAAATGCCTAGGGATTACCCGGAATGTGAGGCGGCCTGCGCCTGGATGCAGGGGCTGAGCGAAAGCGAGCGGGAGCGCGTGCGCGCCGATCTGCACCGCGTCACCGTCGATGCCGGGGGCATGGTGTGCCGGCGTGGCGAACTGGCGCATTCCTGGGTCGGGGTGATCGACGGACTGGTCAAGATCGCCTCGGTATCGGTCAGCGGCAAGGCGCTGACCTACACCGGCGTGGCGCCCGGCGGCTGGTTCGGCGAGGGCACGCTGCTCAAGCGCGAGCGCTGGCGCTACGACGTGATCGCGCTGCGCCGCAGCCACATCGGCTTTCTGCCGGCGGACACTTTTTTCTGGCTGCTCGACCGCAGCCTGGACTTCAACCGCACCATCGTCAACCAGCTCAACGAGCGGCTGGGCCAATTCATCGGCCAGTTGCAGATCGACCGCCTTTCGGGTGCCGACGAGCGGGTGGCGCGAACGGTCGCGGCGATGTTTCACCCGGTGCTGTATCCGGGTGTGGACCGCTGGCTGCGCATTTCGCAGGAGGAACTCGGCTACCTGTGCGGGCTGTCGCGGCAGCGGGTCAACCGCGCGCTGCGGCGGTTGAGCGAGCGGGGTCTGCTGCGGCTGCGGTACGGCGGCATCGAGGTGCCGGACTTGCAGGCGCTGCGCGACTATGAGTCCGCAGACGACGAAAACCGGGGAGACGATCGCGCCCCCTCAGCTTCCGTCCCTGCCGAGATTTGACCGCGTCTGCCGCTACCGCGGGGCGGCACGGCAGCCACTCAAACGCCCTTGCCTGCGGCGATGATGACCTCGTGCTGTTCAAGCCCACCGCCCTCGCCGAATGCCTCCTTGGGCAATGGATTGGGCTGTTGGTGCGCGCGTTTGAAATCGTCGCCTCGCACCCAATTCTGGAATGCCTCGCGGCTTTCCCAGTGCGTCAGCACGACATAGGGTGCTCCCGGGTCGACCGGGCGCAGGACTTCCATACGAACAAAGCCGGGTTGCTTTTCCACTTCCCCGGCACGCTGGCGAAAACGCTCCTCGAACGCTGCATGAAATTCCGGACGGACCGGAACACGGTTGGCTACGACGTACTGCATGAACGCTGCTCTCGGAAAGGTCGCTGCGGCAGCAGACGGACGGGCAACCTTGCCTGCCGCGGGCGAACAAAGTGATAAATAGGTAGGTGTGAGGCGAAGACGAACCTGCCGCCTTGCACGATCGGCAAATAGTGTACGCCTTGCCCGCGGAGATGATGTCGACTCACTGCGCCGGCGCGGTGCGACGCCGGTCTCGGCCGAGCCACTCCTGCGTCTGCGCAGCGGAGTTGGCCACGGTGGCCGCCACGATCGGGGTTTTTTTCGTTGCTGACTCCGGGACGGGACGCGTCGACTGCGCCTGCTGTGTTGCGGACGACAGCACCCACACACAGCCGACAAAAGTGATGCACAAAACGACAAACCAGACGATTTCCGACGTTCTCACCTGAAACCTTCCGGTTTTGATGGGCGCTTTCGGCATGATGACCATTCGTTTCGCTACGCAACGAGTCGGTCAATCATGCGCCATTTGGCATAACCCCCGGAGGTCATACGGAATTCGGAAAATCAAAACCTTCCGGTTGGACAGCGCGGCGCAAACAGCCCCGACCCAGGCTGCGGGGGCGCTGCGCAAAGCGATGTATACTTTGCCGCTTGTCGCTGACAGCCGACACGCAAGCGACGCACCCTGGCCGGGGTGGCGGAATCGGTAGACGCAGTGGACTCAAAATCCACCGCCCTTAAAAGCGTGCGGGTTCGAGTCCCGCCCCCGGCACCAAAAGCCCAATAAAATCAATTAGCTACAGCACTGGCGGCGGATCGTTGCCGGGTTGTATTGTCTTCCTACCACGCTGCTGCCGTCATCCAGCGGCTGGCGCGCTCGGCAATCATCAGGGTCGGTGCATTGGTATTGCCCGTGGTGATATCGGGCATGATCGAAGCGTCGACCACGCGCAGCCCGGCCAGACCGTGAACGCGCAGCTGCGCGTCGACCACGCTGTCTGCGTCTCGGCCCATACGACAAGTGCCAACCGGGTGATAGACCGTTTCGGCCTTGCGGCGGATGAAGCGTTCAAGGTCGGCCTCGGTGCGGGCATGCTCGCCGGGAAAAATCTCCCCGCCGCGCCAATAGTGGAAGGCGGGCTGGGCCAGTATTTCTCGGCAGATTTTGACGGCCTCGACCATGCGGATCAAATCGAACCCGTCGGAGTCGCTGAGGTAGTTGGCGTGGATGCGCGGTGCAGCGGCGGGATTGGCGCTGGCCAGCCGCACCTGGCCACGGCTGCGGGGATGCAGCACACAGGCATGCAGGGTGTAGCCATACCCCGGGAGGCGGCCGCGGCCGTGATCGTCGAGCAGAGCGGGAACGAAGTGGAACTGGATGTCGCAGCGGGCGTCGGTGGCGTGACGCGACCGCAAAAACCCCCCGCCCTCCGCCGCGTTCGACGTACCTATGCCTTGGCGGCTGAGCCAGAACCGTAGCGCCGTGGTCAACGCGTTCACTTTGTCGTATGTCACGGCCTGAGTGCATCGGGTCAACGTGCAGATGTCGAGATGATCCTGCAAATTGCCCCCTACCCCGGGAAGATCGAGCACCAGGGGAATCCCTAGCTCGCGCAGATGCTCAGCCGGGCCGATTCCCGACAGCAGCAGCAATTGCGGGGAATTGACGGCCCCAGCACACAGTACCACCTCACCCGCGGCAATCTGGCGCTCGCCATCCCCACCGCGCACCTGCACACCCACCGCCCGCCCCGAGGCGATCAGCACCCGCTGCACCAAAACCCCCGTCAACACGTGCAGATTGCGGCGATGGCGCACGGGAGCGAGAAATGCCGCGGCGCTCGAATGCCTCAAACCATTGCACTGCGTCACCTGGTACAGCCCTGCGCCCAGCTGCTGCGGCCCGTTGAAATCGGGGTTGCGTGGCAGGCCGTAACTGCAAGCGGCATCGTTGAACGCCGCGGTCAGCTCGTTGTGATGGCGCAGGTCGCTGACACAGTGCTCACCACGATCGCCATGAAACCCATTCGCCCCGCGGCTGTTGCGCTCCATCTCACG
>JBFXEK010000039.1:0-8426 GCA_050180155.1 Thiomonas sp.
CCAGACGCTGCGCGACTTGACCAACGAGCCGGTACTCAGCGACCTGACCGAGCGCATCCGCGTCGACGAGGTGCAGCATTACAAGCACTTCTATCACTATTTCAAGCAACTGGACGGCGAGCGCAAATTGTCCCGTGTGCGCGTCATGGGGGCGCTCAGGCGGCGGCTGCACGAGTTGCGCACCAGCGATTCGGACATCGCGCTGCGCTACGTCTGGGCGTATCACCCGGCAAGAGACAGCGCGGCGAACGACCCGTCGTTCGACCAGGTCTGCCGGCGGCTGTACCGCCGCGTCGGCGAACGGCTGCCGATGGATCAGGCGGTGAAAATGCTGCTCAAGCCCCTGGCGCTGCCGCATCGGATGGAACAGTGGATCGAACGTCCTCTGGCGCGTGTTGCACGCCGGGTGATGATGGCGTGAGCAGTCGGTGCGCGCAGCCGCATCCGCATACCCGAGCACCACACTCGGGCAATCGAAAACAGGGGCTTCCCCCTAGCCGGGCCCCGGCCTATAGTCGTAAGCTGACGATGCGGTTTTGTTGCTTTGGCCGGGTCGCGCAGCGGGCAGGCCGGCCGCCGAACGTCAACGACAACGAGGAGACGCAAAATGCAGAAAACCCTGCACATCGACCCGGACAAATGTACCGGCTGTCTGCAGTGCGAAATGGCGTGTTCGTACGACAACTACGGCGTGTTCGCCACCGCGCGCAGCCGCATCAAGGTGTTCGACTTCCATGAAACCGGGCGCAAGGTGCCGTACACCTGCACCCAGTGCGACGAGGCCTGGTGTCTGCACGCCTGCCCGGTCGAGGCCATCGTGCTCGACGCGGCCACCGGCGCGAAGGTCGTGCGCGAAGACACCTGCGTGGGCTGCAAGGTCTGCACCATCGCCTGCCCATTTGGCACCATCAACTACGTGGCCGAAACCGGCAAGGTGCAGAAGTGCGATCTGTGCGGCGGCGAACCGGCCTGCGCCGACGCCTGCCCGACCGGCGCGATCACCTATATCGACGCCGACTGGACGGGGCTGGAACGCATGAAACAGTGGGCCAACAAACTGGGCAACCAGGCCGCCGCAGCCAGCGCAGCTTGACGATCACGCCGCGCCATACCGAAGGAGACACACCATGACCTGGGCCGGAAAAATCCTGCGCGTCAACCTGAGCAACGGCAGCATCAAGAGCGAGCCGCTGAACATGCAATGGGCGCGCGACTACATCGGCCAGCGCGGGCTGGCCACCAAGTATTTCGTCGAAGAGGTCGACCCCAAGGTCGATCCGCTGTCGGCCGACAACAAAATCATCTACGCCACCGGGCCGCTGACCGGCACCCCGGTGTCCACCGGCGGACGCTATTCGGTGATCACCAAAGGGGCGCTGACCGGGGCGATCGCCTGCTCCAACTCCGGTGGTTACTTCGGCGCCGAGCTGAAAATGGCCGGCTGGGACATGATCATCGTCGAAGGCCAGTCCGACAAACCGGTCTACCTCTACATCGAAAATGACCACGCCGAGCTGCGCGACGCCTCGCCGATCTGGGGCAAGACGGTGTGGGACACCGAACCCTGGATCAAGAACCACCACCAGGACCCGCTGATCCGCGTCAACTCCATCGGCCGCGCCGGGGAAAACGGGGTGATGTACGCCTGCATCGTCAACGACCTGCACCGCGCCGCCGGGCGCAGCGGCGTGGGCACGGTCATGGGCAGTAAAAAGCTCAAGGCCATTGCCGTGCGCGGCACCAAGGGCGTGGGCAATGTGCGCGATCCCAAGGCGTTCATGGCCGCGGTGGCTGCGGGCAAGAAGGTGCTGCACGACAACGCCGTCACCAGCCAGGGGCTGCCCAAGTATGGCACCCAGGTGTTGATGAACGTGATCAACGAAATCGGCGCCCTGCCCACACGCAACCACCGCGACGTGCAGTTCGACGGCGCGAAGGACATTTCCGGCGAGGCGATGCACGAGCCGCGCAAGACCGACGGCAAGCCCAACCTGGTCACCAACCAGGCGTGCTTTGGCTGCACCATTGCCTGCGGCCGCATCAGCAAAATCGACCCGCACCACTTCACCGTCGAGAACAAGCCGCAGTACTGGGGCGCCTCTGGCGGGCTGGAGTACGAAGCCGCATGGGCGCTGGGCGCAGCCAACGGCGTCAACGACCTCGAAGCGCTGACCTACGCCAACTTCATCTGCAACGAAGACGGCATGGACCCGATTTCCTTCGGCGCCACCGTCGGCGCGGTGATGGAGCTGTACGACCTCGGGCTGCTGACCAAGGAGCAGCTCGGCATCGAAGCCCCGTTCGGTTCGGCCAAGGCGCTGGCCTACTTTGCCGAAATCACCGCCCGCGGCGAAGGCTTCGGCAAGGAAATCGCGCTGGGCAGCAAGCGTCTGACGGAAAAATACGGCCGCCCCGATCTGTCGATGAGCGTCAAGGGCCAGGAATTCCCGGCGTACGACAGCCGCGGCATCCAGGGCATGGGCTTGGCCTACGCCACTGCCAACCGCGGCGCCTGCCACCTGCGCGGCTACACCGTGGCCTCGGAAGTGCTGGGCATTCCGGTCAAGACCGACCCGCTGACCGCCGAAGGCAAGCCCGAACTGGTCAAGGCCTTCCAGGACGCCACGGCAGTGTTCGATTCGGCCGGGGTCTGCGTATTCACCACCTTCGCCTGGACCCTGGCCGACCTGCAACCGCAACTGGCCGCGGCCTGCGACGAGGGCTTCACGCTGGACAACCTTGCGACCATCGGCGAGCGCATCTGGAACCTGGAACGCGACTTCAACAACCGCGCCGGTTTCAGTGCCAAGGACGACACCCTGCCGCCTCGGCTGCTGAAAGAACCGGCCAAGACCGGCCCGGCCAAGGGCCTCACCAACAAGCTGCCGGAAATGCTGCCCAAGTACTACGAAATCCGCGGCTGGACGGCCGAGGGCACGCTCAAGCCCGAAACCCGCGCCCGGCTGGGGCTTTGATCGCAGGCAGCCGCCGCGCTGTGCCCGCCGTTGCGGCGGATGGGCCGCGCGGCGCTTTTTGCGGCGTGTCGGCTGCGTTGCCGCCGCCGCTGTCCGATGTGGAGGCCGGTCAACGCTTGCTGGCTCCCAATTGACGAGATGAGGCTTCTGCGATGAAACACCACGCCATCATCGGCACCGGCCCCGCCGGGGTCGTCGCTGCGGAAACCCTGCGCAAAGTCGCGCCAAACGACTCCGTCACCCTGCTCGGCGACGAAGACGGGCCGCCGTATTCGCGCATGGCCATTCCCTACCTGCTGCACGGGGACATCACCGAACGCGGCACCTGGCTGCGCAAAGATCCGCAGCACTTCAAGCACCTGGGCATCGCCTTGCGGCACGCGCGGGTCAAGGCGGTCGATCCAGCCGCGCGCACCTTGCGGCTGGACGGCGGCGACACCCTGACGTTCGACACCTTGCTGATCGCCACCGGCTCGACCCCGGTGCTGCCGCCGATTCCCGGCATCCACGCGCAACGGGTGCACAGCTGCTGGACGCTGGACGACGCGCGCGACATCGAGCGCTATGCCGTGCCCGGCGCGCGGGTGATCCAGCTCGGCGCCGGTTTCATCGGCTGCATCATCATGGAAAGCCTGGTGCGCCGCCGCGTGCAGCTCACCGTGGTGGAAATGGGCGACCGCATGGTGCCGCGCATGATGGGCGAAACCGCAGGCGGCATGATCCGCGACTGGGTGCAAAGCAAAGGGGTTGCCGTGCACACCGGCACGCGCATCGAGTCGATCGAGTCCAACCCGGCCGACCTGGCCGCGCCGCTGGCGGTGCGGCTGTCCAGCGGCCAGCGGCTGCCGGCCGATCTGGTGATTTCCGCCGCCGGGGTCAAGCCCAACATCGGCTTTCTCGAGGGCTCGGGCATCGCCTGCCTGCAGGGCGTGCTCACCGACGAGTGCATGCAGACCAATGTGCCGGGCATTTTTGCCGCCGGCGATTGCGCCGAGGCGTTCGACGCGGTCTATGGCAAGCCCATCGTCAGCGCGATCCAGCCCAACGCGGTCGATCAGGCGTATGTCGCGGCGCTGAACATGGCGGGCAAATCCACCCGGCTGCGCGGGGTCACGCAAATCAACGTGCTCGACACCCTGGGGCTGATTTCCAGCAGTTTCGGCCAGTGGCAGGGCAAGCCGGGCGGCCAGGGGGTGGAGCTGACCGACCGCGGCGCGTTCAGGCACCTGAGCCTGCAGTTCGACGGCGACGTGATGATCGGCGCCAACAGCATCGGCAGCACCGAGCACATCGGGGTGCTGCGCGGCCTGGTCGAAGGCCGGGTGCCGCTGGGGCAGTGGAAAGACGCGCTGCTGCGCGACCCGACGCGGGTGATGCAGGCTTACCTCGCCCGCGCACAGGGCCAGCAGCGCCGCGGCGACACCGTGTACCACTAAAAGCCGATCTGCCGCAATGAGCCAGCCGTCCGCCGCCCGCCCGCTGCCCGCCGATGCGCCGGACGAAGCCCCCGCCGGCACGGTGCACATCACCCTCAAGCTCTTGGCCACGCTGACCGACTACCTGCCGCAGCCGCGGCAGGGGCATCAAATCCGCCTCACGCTGCCGGCGGGAACGACGATACGGGACGTGGTCGAGCGTTTTCGCCTGCCGTGGCAACTGGTGCATCTGGTGCTGGTCGATGGGGTCTACGTCCCCCCCGACCAGCGTGACGAGCGGGTGCTGCGCGACGGCGAAACCCTGGCGATCTGGCCACCGGTGGCCGGCGGCTGATGTTCATCTCAGGCGCTCCGGCCAGCGCACTGCTGGAAATGACGCTCACACGCGAAGAATTCGCCCGCCAACTGCAAACCGCGTTCGACGGCATGCAGCGCTGCGGCCCGGATGGTTTTTGCGGTCAGGACGACGGCTGCGCTTGGAACGTGCAGCTGCGCCCGGCAGCACCGGCGCGCCTGGGTAGTTTGGCGCTCGAACGCTGGACGGCGGAGGTCGTGCTGCACGCTGCCGCCGAGTCGCGTCAGCGCTGGTGGCGTCGCTTCACTTTGTGCTTGCAACGAGGTGGCGGCTGAGCACGGCATCGGCCTGGGCGTCGACGTTTTGCGTCGCGCGCAGGATGTCGTCGAGAATCTGCGGCACCTCGAACACGGCACGGTTGCGGTACGCCGCCACCCGCGCGCGGTATTCAGGCAGCGCGTCGAAGAACTGCGGCAGCGCCGCGCCAATGGTGCGAAAACTCGGCAACACCAGGCCGAATCCGTTGTCGCGCACCCAGTCGGTGTTGTAACGCTCCTGCGGCATGGTCCAGGCGTTGCGCGTGACGATCACCGGCAGCCCCAAGTGCAGCGCTTCGCTCAGCGAGCCGGGGCCCGGTTTGCCGATGAAAAAATCGCCCAGCCGCATCACTTCGGCCACCGCGCTGGTGAAGCCGATGATGTGGCGCGGCGCCGTCGCGGGAAGGGCGCGCAGCCTGTCGGCCAGCTTGGCGTTGTGGCCACACAGCAAAATGAGCTGCACGTCGGGCAGGCGTTCGGCAATGGTCGCCATGCTGCGCGAGCCGTGGCCGCCGAACGACACCACGCCCACCGGCCGCTGCGGATCCAAACCCAGCTCGCGCAAGCGCGCGGCGCGGTCGAAATCCGCCGGGGTGAGGTAAAAATCCGGGCGGATGATCATTCCCGACGTGGCGTGCACCTTGTCGGCGGCAAACCCCGCGTCCAGGGCCTGCTGCACCGCACGCGGCGTGCCGCAAATGAAGTGCTGGTCCTGCCCCGGTTCGATCCAGAAATGCGGCGGAAAATCGGCCAGATCGGTGAGCAAGGTGACATACGGCACGCCGGGCAGCGTTGCCGCCAAGCTGTCGTACAGCGCGCGGTTGAAGTTCGGGATGAGCGACACCACCAGATCGGGCTCGGTGCGCAGCCAGTGGAGTTTGAGGATTTTCAGCAGCGTCGGGTGCAGCAGCCGCAGCGCGCCTTGCAGCAGTTTGAGCTCGTGGCGCAGGCCGATGGTCAGACCGCGCGCCAGACGCGCGTTGTAATAATCTTCCGGAGAGAAGGTGTATTTGCGCAGCGTGCCCTGCGGGTCGAGCACTTCGGTGAGGTTGACCAGCCGCACCTGCCACGGCAGGCCGGCCTGCGCGATGCTCTGCTGCAGCGCCAGCGCCGAAGCGCGATGGCCGCCGCCCGCGTTGAAATAAATCAAATCGACGGTTTTCATGGTCAGCCCAACCCTGCAGCACGGCACGGGCCGCACCCCGCGGCCGAATGACAGAATAATCCAGTCATGCCGCTGTCACCAGCCAGCGCTGCCTCGCGGCGTCGGCCATGCTCAAGCCTCGGCCTGCGGATTGTCGAGGCTGAACACCTCGGCGTTGTCGTCGTAGGCATAGATTTCGGCGTAGCGACCCCAATCGATCGCGGTGTCGAGCACGCGGCGGGCCTCGTCTTCGCTCAGGTGATCTTCGAGCTCGGTGAGAAAGCGCGAATCGGGCGCGCGGTGGTTGAAACGCTCGTCCAGTACGCTGCGGATACGCGCCACCAGCGGCACGCGTTCGAGCAGATGGCGGGCAAAAATCTGCTTGCGCTCCTGCAGGCTGCCATCGACGAAGGTGCGGCCGGCAGGCAGCAGCATGATGTCGCCGTCTTCCACTTGGGCGAAGCCCAGCAGTTCGGCGCCTTCGATCAGCGGAAACAGATCGTCGACCGAAAAACGCATGTCCTCGGCCAGTTCGGGCAGGCTGATGCGGGTATTGGCGGTGTTTTTTTCCAGCGCGTCGAGCTCTTCGAGCAAACCGGCCAGCGCGTTGACCGACAGCGACGGCAGACGCAACCCGACTCCTGGCACCTGCCGGCGCGCGGCGTCGCGCCCGCCCGGACGGGCGGTCATCGCGCCGTAAATCACCTCGACCAGGTCGCGGAAGTCCTGCGACTCGCGGTTGCGCGGGTGCGGCAGGTCGATGCGCATTTCGTTGATGATGCGCCCCGGGTTGGAGCCGAGGATGATGATGCGGTCGGCCATCAGCACCGCCTCCTCGATGTTGTGCGACACCAGAAGGATGCCCCGCGTGGGGATTTTGCGTTCGGTCCACAAATCGAGCAGATCGGTGCGCATGGTTTCGGCGGTCAGCACGTCCAGCGCCGAGAACGGCTCGTCCATCAGCAGCACGTCAGGGTTGATCACCAGCGCGCGGGCAAACCCCACACGCTGGCGCATGCCGCCGGAGAGTTCGCGCGGGTAGGCCGACTCGAAGCCGTCCAGACCGATCAGGTCGATGGCAGCGATGGCGCGGGCACGCCGCTCCGCGGGCGGCACTTTGAGCGCCTCCAGCCCGAGTTCGACGTTTTGCAGCACGGTCAGCCAGGGCAGCAGGGCGAAGCTCTGGAACACCATCGCCAGCCCCGGAACCGGCCCGGTGATCGGCTGGCCGCGGTGCAGCGCCACGCCGCCCGACTTGGGCACCAGCCCGGCGAGCATGCGCAGCAGCGTGGACTTGCCCGAACCCGAGCGTCCGAGCAGCACCAGGATCTCATCTTCGAGCAGGTGCATATTGACGTCGTCGAGCACCAGCAGTTCGGCGCCGTCGGGCGTGCGGAACGATTTACGCAGGTGCTCGGTGCGAAAAATCTCCACCCGTTGGATCGCCGGGGCGGCGGTCGCTGGCTCGGGTCGTTGCATCGCGTCCATGCAGATTCCTTCGATCGATCGAATCAATCCAACCGCACGCGGCGCTGCGCCAGGTCGTACAGCCGGTGCCAGAACAGGCGGTTGGTCAGAATCACCAGCAGCGACATCACGCCCACGCCGAGTGCGATCTGCGCCGTCTTGCCCTGCGCCGTGGTCTGGCTGATGTAGGCGCCCAGACCGGTGGCCACCAGCGTTTTGTCGCCCCAACTCACCACTTCGGCGACGATGCTGGCGTTCCACGCCCCGCCGCTGGCGGTGATCGCGCCGGTGACGAAACCGGGAAAAATCCCCGGCAGGTAGAGCCGCTTCCACAACAGCCAACCGCGCAAACCGAGGTTTTGCGCCGCTTCGCGCATATCGGTCGGAATCGCCGAGGCGGCGCCGACCACGGAAAACAGGATGTACCACATGCTGCCCAGGATCATCAGCGGCGCGGTCCAGACATCGACGTTCAAATGCCAGTGGACGATGACGACGACGAACAGCGGGAACAGCAAATTGGCCGGAAATGCGGCGAGAAACTGCGCCAGCGGCTGCACTCTCTGCGCCCAGCGCGGGCGCAACCCGATCCACACGCCGATGGGCACCCAGACCAGCGCCGACAGCGCCACCAGCACGAACACCTTCGATCCGGTGATCAGCCCGAGCAGGATGACGTGGCCGACCATCGGCCAGCCGAAATCGCGCGGCAGCACCTGCAGCAGCCGAACCAGCGCCCAGGCGGCGAACACCATAAGGATGGCGTAAAACACGCCGTCTGCCCAGCGCCGG